>CAZRDG010000342.1:0-2507 GCA_964598775.1 uncultured Lacinutrix sp. | reverse complement strand
GTACACAATCTACACTTGATGCCACTAACCAAGAAAAAAACAACATGTCATTACTTGGTTTGCAAATGAGTAAAACCAGTTACAACATCCTTATGTGGACTATTATTGGTGGTTTATTAACCTTACTTTTAATCTTTATTTTTAAGTTTAAAAACAGTAATTCAGTGACAAAAGCTGCTCAAAAAGCCTTAGCTGAAACTGAAGAAGAATTTGAAGAACACAGACGTACAGCTTTAGAGCGTGAGCAAAAAGTAAGACGTCAATTACAAGACGAGCTTAACAAACAAAAGGGAATTAGCTAAATTAGTAATTCCTTAAATAAAGAAATATCACACTGATTTTGTTGAAGTGTAATAAAAATCCGTAAATTTCTTACGGATTTTTATTTTTATACCAATGCACATTGTAAAAGCAGAACTTCAACACGTCCCTGATTTAATTCCTTTATTTGATGGTTATCGTATATTTTACAGACAATCTTCAGACTATATCAAAGCTAAAAACTTTTTAACAGATCGAATACAACACAACGAATCTATTATATACATTGCTTATGATGAAGAAAATGCAGTAGGTTTTACGCAACTTTATCCTTTATTTTCCTCCGTGACCATGCAACCCATGTTTTTACTTAACGATTTGTATGTTGAAGACAACTACAGAAACCAAGGCATAGGCAATTTGCTCATAGACAAAGCCAAACAACTCTGTAAAACTTTAAGATATAAAGGCTTGGCCATACAAACCGAACAGAGTAATCCTGCACAACATTTGTATGAGCGCTTAGGTTTTGTAAAAGATCCTGACTTGCATTTGTTTTGGAAGAACGAGTAACTTTACTACTTTTCAATAATTACATTTTCACGCCTTCCATTTCGCTTATAGATTTAATCCAAGTATTAACTCTGCGCTCTAATAACTCCAGTGGTAAAGCACCACCTCCTAAAATTGTGTCATGGAAACCTTTAATATCAAATTTATCACCCAATTCACTTTCGGCTTTTTGACGCAACTCCTGAATTTTAATCATACCTATTTTATAAGATGTAGCCTGTCCTGGCATAACCATATAACGCTGCACTTCCGCTACTATCGCTCCTTTGGCAATGGATGAATTTTCAGAAAAATACGTTATAGCATCAGCTTCTGTCCAGCCTTTTGCATGTAATCCTGTGTCAACAACTAATCTAATGGCTCTCCAAATTTCATTGACCAAACGGCCAAAATCGTAATATGCATTTTCGTAACCTCCCATTTCTTTGGCCAAAGTTTCTGAGTATAATCCCCACCCTTCACTATAAACACTAAATCCAGCTTGTGTTCTAAACTTAGGAACAGACTCTAATTCTTGTGCAATTGAAATTTGCATATGATGTCCAGGATTCCCTTCATGATAGGCCACACCTTCCATTGTAGATTTTGGCATCGCAGTCATATCTGATAAATGTGCATAATAGGTTCCTGATCGAGTTCCATCTGGTGTCCCTGGATGATAATGTTGTGGTGCACCATCTTGCTCTCTAAATGCTTCTACTCGCCTAACTTCCAGTTTGGCTTTTGGTAAAATACCAAAGTAATCTGGGAGTTTCTTAGTTAATTCATCTAAATAATGAGTAGACTCATCTAAATACGCTTGACGACCTTCATCAGTATTTGGAAAGAAAAACTGCTCATCAGTATTTACAAAAGTGAAGAATTCATTTAAGTCGCCTTCAAAACCAACTTTATCTTTAATTGCTAGCATTTCCGCTTGTATTCTGGCAACCTCTTTAAGACCTATTTCATGAATTTCGTCTGCTGTCAAATTTGTTGTGGTAAAAACCTTTAACATATGATTATAATAGGCTTTTCCATTTGGATGACGACTCACTCCTGTTGGAGTTGCTTCTGCGTTCTCGATTTCAGTTTCTAACCAAGCTAAAAGATTCTCATATGCTGGTTTAAAATGAGTTGAAAGTGCTTTTGCTGATTCTTCCTTAAGTGCATCAGCCTGCTCAGAATTAATTTGCTCAGATGCTACAAGAGCATCAATTTTTCTGTTCATATCGTCCAACAAAGGCTTACCATCTAATAATGCCTTAGTTTGTGTCATTACAACTTCAAATGTAAATTTTGGTGGTAAAATACCTGCAGCAGATTGCTCTTTAGCACGATCTACCAATTGATTCATGGCTCTCCCAGATTCTTGAATTCTTGAGATATAAGCGTTCATATCAGGAAGGCTGTCTACTTTATGAAAATTAATTAATAAGGTTGGGAGTTGCGCATGTAAGCCTCGCATTTGGTCAAACACATAATTCAAGTCTCTATAAGCAATGCCTTCCTTTAACTCTTCATATTGGTACAGCCACAAATCGTAAGATGTTTTATCTTGATCGTTAAGGCTGTTGTAATCAAAGGTCTCTTTCAATTCGTTAGTGACTTCAGTATACCAAGCCAATTGTTTATCTTCCGCTTCCTTGCTTAAATCATCAATTTTGTCATAGTGATCTTTTCGACCTTGAATG
>CAZRDG010000341.1:0-2530 GCA_964598775.1 uncultured Lacinutrix sp. | reverse complement strand
CCTAAAGCACCAGCTTCAACTTCAATTGGGTTTTCTTCACGTAAGTCACGTAAATCTTTGTAATCTTTATGTCTAAATAATGAGTTATCATCTATAGTCACTTTAGCATCAACTGCCATTATTTTATTATCGCTAGTTTTTAAAACAGGATTGATTTCAAATAAAGAAGCATCCGACTTTACGTATGCAGTATAAAGGCTAGTAACAAATTTTGTCATTTCTTTAAAAGCCAAACCAGACAATCCTAAGTTAAATGCAATACGTCTAGCTTGAAAAGGCATTAACCCAACAGCTGGATCAACCTCTTCAGTAAATATTAAATGTGGAGTTTCTTCTGCAACAGTTTCAATATCCATTCCTCCTTCTGTAGAGTACATAATCATATTTCGTCCTTTAGCACGATTCAATAAAACTGAAACATAAAACTCACTTGTTTCACTTTCTCCTGGATAATAAACGTCTTCAGCAATCAATACTTGATGAACTTTTTTCCCTTCAGCAGAAGTTTGAGGCGTGATTAAGTTCATTCCTATAATTTTTCCTGCAATCTCTTCAACTTCTTTTAAGTTCTTGGCAAGTTTTACACCTCCACCTTTTCCACGTCCACCAGCATGAACTTGTGCTTTAATAACATGCCAACTTGTGCCTGTTTCACTTGTTAATTGCTTTGCAGCAGTAACTGCTTCTTGCGCACTTTGAGCAACAATACCTCGTTGAATTCTTACTCCAAAACTGCTTAAAATTTCCTTACCTTGATATTCGTGTAAATTCATGTTATTAAATTATTTTTTGCAGTGCAAATGTAATCAACCTTATACTTTAAACCAATATTTTTTATACGGACAATTAACAATAATACCTGATGTACTTTTTTTCTGATAATATTAAGTTGATTTGTAAAAACTTTTTAATTTTAACAGCTTACAATAATGTGAATTAAAACATTAAAATTTAAACTCATCAATAATGAAAAATGCAACTTTATTAAACATTGCTAAAGAATTTGGAAGCCCAGTTTATGTGTATGATGCACATAAAATTGAGTCTCAATACAAACGATTAACATTAGCGTTTAATAAGGTTAAGCATGTTAAAATTAATTATGCGGTAAAAGCACTTTCCAATATTTCAATTTTAAAGTTTATGAATAAACTTGGTGCTGGATTAGATACCGTTTCAATTCAGGAAGTGAAATTAGGATTAGTGGCTGGTTACAAACCAGAGGACATTATTTACACGCCTAACGGAGTTTCTTTACAAGAAATAGAAGACGTTGCTAAACTTGGCGCTCAGATTAATATAGATAACCTTGCTATTCTAGAGCAGTTTGGAAATGCACATCCAGATATTCCTGTCTGCATTCGTATCAATCCACATGTCATGGCTGGTGGAAACACTAATATTTCAGTTGGCCATATTGATTCAAAATTCGGAATTTCAATACATCAAACTCCTCATATTTTAAGAATCGTTAAAAACACTGGTATGCGAATCAATGGTATTCACATGCATACTGGAAGTGATATTTTAGATATTGAGGTATTTTTATATGCAAGTGAAATTCTTTTTGAAACGGCAAAACATTTCAAAGACTTAGACTTTATAGATTTTGGCTCAGGCTTCAAAGTCCCTTACAAAGAGGGAGATATTGAAACCGATATTGAGGAATTTGGAGAAAAACTCACTACCAGATTTAAAGCCTTCTGCAAAAATTACGGCAAAGAATTAACGTTAGCATTTGAACCTGGTAAGTTTTTGGTAAGTGAAGCCGGTTATTTTTTAACTAAGGTTAATGCAGTAAAACAAACAACCTCAACGGTATTCGCTCAAGTTGATTCAGGTTTTAATCACTTAATTCGCCCAATGCTTTATGGTTCTCAACACGAAATCATCAACATTTCAAATGAAAATGGTAAGCAACGTTTTTATTCGGTTGTAGGCTATATCTGTGAGACTGATACATTTGCTAATAACAGGAGAATTAATGAGATTAATGATGGTGACATTCTGGCGTTTAAAAACGCTGGTGCATACTGTTTTACAATGGCTAGTAATTATAATTCACGTTATCGTCCAGCTGAAGTCCTTTGGTATAATGACAAAGCACATTTAATCAGAAAACGAGAAACTTTTGACGATTTATTGGCCAATCAAGAAATTTTAGAATTCAACAATCTAGTTAAAGCAACAAAATAATTTTTTAGCTTTTTTAATTCTTTGCAGGTCTGCAAGTTGAAATGTAAATACGTAAGTTTTAATTAGGAAAATTCCTTATATTTACGAAAGGCGAAACCACTATGCTCCAGGTTTAGCCTATCAAACATTTAATCAACCAACCAATAAGTAATGAAGCTATTAAAATTCTTAGTCGTTGTGCTATTCATTTGGCCCATGACAATGCAATCTCAAAATCGAAATCAAAACAGTAAAACTTCAACCGAAACACTAGACAAAAGTTTCCACAATCTCAAGTGGAGAAATATTGGCCCTTTTCGTGGTGGCCGAAGCGTTGCCTCAACTGGAGTAGTTG
>CAZRDG010000340.1:0-2550 GCA_964598775.1 uncultured Lacinutrix sp. | reverse complement strand
TGGATTTGCACCAACCCTTGAAGGTGGCACAGAAGACGCTTTAGAAACAATAGCTAAAGCTGTGGAAAATGCTGGTTACAAGTTGGGTGATGAGATTATGATTGCCTTAGACTGTGCATCTGCAGAATTTTATGTGAATGGAAAATACGATTATACAAAATTTGAGGGTGATTCTGGAAAAGTAAGAACAAGTACAGAACAAGCAGATTATTTAGCAGAATTGGCTGAAAAATATCCTATTATTTCTATTGAAGATGGCATGGATGAAAACGATTGGGAAGGTTGGAAATACCTCACAGAAAAAATTGGGAATAAAGTGCAGCTGGTTGGTGATGATTTATTCGTAACCAATGTTGAACGTCTTTCTCGAGGTATTGAAAACGGTATTGCCAACTCCATATTAATAAAAGTGAATCAAATTGGGACACTTACCGAAACTATTGCTGCGGTAAACATGGCTCATAATGCTGGTTATACATCTGTAATGTCGCATCGTTCTGGTGAAACGGAAGATAATACGATAGCAGATTTAGCAGTGGCTTTAAATACTGGACAAATAAAAACAGGTTCAGCTTCTCGTAGCGATAGAATGGCAAAATACAATCAGCTATTGCGCATTGAAGAAGAGCTCGGTAGTGTAGCGTATTATCCTAAGGAAAAAGCCTTCAAATTAAAATAAGAACTAGAAATTATACCTTAAACCGTTGGTTAAACTGTATTGTGTTTTGGGAACAGAAGTTACTGGAACTGCATCGTAGTTGTAACTAAAGGATATGTTGAAAGTTAATTTATCCCAAAAGCTTACGACCTCTTTTTCGTTATTTGATGAAAACCCAAAGGTTAAATCGATAACACTTGAAAGTCTATAATCCTTAAGTAAATCCAATCTAGGTTGATAGTAGGTGGTACTTATCACCGAAAAGTTATTTGTAGGATTTAATGAAAAACTTAAGTAACTGCTATTTCTAAAATCTTTGCTTATTATAGCCATGTCAAGTTCAGAGGCTTTCTCATATTCATACATAATCAATGTACCAAAATAGATTCTATTATTTTCAATAAGGGAATCATTTTTAATTCTGGGTTTGGTAAGTTTAAAACGCGCTCCAGCTCCAGCTAATCCTCTAAAATCAACTTTAAATATTTTGTCATATTGACCCTGAACAAAAGTTTCAATTGCAACGTGATCATTAACTTCACGGTTATACCTCAAATGTTGAACTCCAGAATTTGCAAAAGATTCACCGCCACTTTTATTAAAATTTAGATTACTAATTATCATCCATAAATTTTCTCCACCATTATAACCAACAGCCAGATTAGTTGCAATAGTATAAATCTCATCTGTGTTTTTGATATAGCTAAAACTAACACCTGCATTTCCGGCCCAATTCTCTTTATCTTTAAGCATGGTCACTCTTAAACTTTCAGCATTTAGTATTATTTGAGCGTTCAAAAATGAGGTAGACATAAATGTTGAAACAAGGAGTATTAAGAAAAAACGCATATATAAATCGTTATTATTTAGTATGAATATAAGAATAAAATTAAAACAATATTTCGAAGCTTTTCCAATTCATATATTTTTTATATTCTACTATTACAAAAACCTTTGATGCAACCTTTAAAAATCGTGAGATATTTCGTATTTTTGGGTTATTGCTACAAGTATAAATTTCAAATAAAACTTACAGAAAATATGTCAAAAATTGCTACGTTAGAAATTGACGGTCAAAAACACGAATTTCCGTTAATAGTTGGGACAGAGGATGAGGTTGCTATGGATATTAGTAATTTAAGAAGCGCTACAAAAGGGGTTATAACTATCGATGCTGGTTATAAAAATACTGGATCTTGCGAAAGTGGTATTACATTCCTAGATGGCGAAAAAGGAATTTTAAGATATCGAGGTTATTCAATTGAAGAACTTGCTGAAAAAGCAGATTTTCTAGAAGTAGCTTACCTTTTAATTTTTGGAGAATTACCAACTAAAGAACAGCACGATAAATTTCACGCAGATATTAAAGCAAAATCTGTAGTTGATGATGATGTTCGTAAAATTGTTGATGCCTTTCCAAAATCTGCACATCCAATGGGTGTCTTATCATCACTTACTAGTGCATTAACTGCTTTTAATCCTTCTTCAGTAAATGTGAATTCTGAGCAGGATATGTACAATTCTGTGGTTAAAATAATGGGTAAGTTTCCCGTTTTAGTCGCTTGGACATTACGCAAAAAAAATGGCCTGCCATTAGATTATGGTGATAATAGTTTAGGTTACGTTGAGAATGTTCTTAAAATGATGTTTAAACAACCTAATGAAGAATACGTACAGAACAAAGTGATTGTAGATGCTTTGGATAAATTATTAATATTACATGCAGATCATGAACAAAACTGTTCAACATCCACAGTAAGAATCGTCGGTTCTTCACATGCAGGATTATTCGCATCTCTATCGGCAGGAATCTCAGCACTTTGGGGACCACTTCATGGTGGAGCGAACCAAGCTGTATTGGAAATGTTGGAAGCGATTAAAGAAGATGGTGG
>CAZRDG010000339.1:0-2577 GCA_964598775.1 uncultured Lacinutrix sp. | reverse complement strand
TCATAAAAGTTGTGCTTCATTATCAGAAACCGTTTGCAAGTTCATTAGCTTAACTCATCAGATTGAAATTTTAGTTTTAGTATATTTAATAACATTAAAATCTAACATTATGAAACTATTAATTACACTTTTTTGTGCATTGAGCTTAAGCTTACACGTTAGTGCCCAACAAAACACTCCTTCTCCTATTTTATTTATCTACGACGCCAGTGGTTCCATGTGGGCACAATTAGACGGCAAAACCAAAAAAGATATCGCCGCAGAAGTTTTAGCAACTTCGGTAAGTAATCTTCCAGATAATCAAAACATAGGCTTAATGGCTTATGGACATCGTAAAAAAGGCGATTGTAATGACATTGAATATTTAGTTAATTTAAATAATAGTGCAAAAAGTAATGTTACAAATGCTGTTAGCAGTATGAATGCTTTAGGAAAAACACCTCTAGCTCGTTCGGCTGCACTTGCCATTAATTCTTTAAAAGAAAGTAATACCAAAGCAACCATTATATTAATTACAGATGGTATAGAATCTTGCGATGGTAACATTTGCGAAGTTGTATCAAAAGCCAAAGCAGATGGTATAGATTTCAAACTTCACATTGTTGGCTTTGGTTTAAAAGAAGGTGAAACCGAACAATTAAAATGTGCCGCTGATGCTGGAGGAGGAAACTACTATGACGCCACAGATGCTAGTGGTTTAGGTGAAGGACTTACCGAAGCAACTGCAGCGACTATTGACAAACCTGAAGGCAACTTTTCAATCTATGCAACAAAAAATGGAGAGCCTGTTGACGCTTGGATAAAAGCTACTAGAGCTGGAACCAAAAAAACTGTTGATGGTTCCAGAACCTATCGTGATTCTGGTTGGGTGTATTTACCTCCTGGAAAATATGATATCGCTATCAGGCCACTTGAAGGTACAGATATACCTGGAACATCTATTACTGTGGAAATGAAAGAAGGCGAAATCAAACACGAAAACATAAGTTTTGATGGAGGTACATTAGAAGTTACTGTAACCAACAACGATGAAGGTTGGGATTCTGTGGTGAAAATGCTTGATGTAAATACTGGGAAAATAGTCGCAAATACTAGAACCTATGGACGCTCCAAAACTATGGAAATACCAGCTGGTAATTATATGATTACATTTCAAGCACTTGTTATGAAAGGCAATGACACCTACTTTGAGGTTGATAATATTGAAGTAAAATCAAATGCAACGACCCCAATAACACACAATTTTGAAACTGGCATTGCTATGATTGGTGTAAAAACTGCTAGTGGCGAACTTATTGATGCAGGTGTTAATTTCCTCGATGTCAATTCTGGTAAACGCGTTACAGGTGCAAGAACTTATACGTCTGATAAAAGCAATCCCAGAGAGTTTTTATTAAACCCAGGAACCTACAAAGTTGAAATTAAGTCTTTAGGAGCTCATGTTGGTAAAAACAAGACCATCACAATAGAAGTGAAAAAAGGAGAAACTGTTACTGAAATTATAACCTTTTAATTATGGCATATCAAGCAGTAAAACCTTATAGCTTTTTAATGTACTTTTTAGCTATTATTGCCTTTTTCTTTTTAGGTCTAGTGTATGCAGGTATCACTGAAGCTGGAAAAGGGCAAATGTTAGCTGGAGGAGCCATTGTGTTTGGTTATGGCGTGATTGGAGCGTTTATGGGATTGTGTTTATCCATATTTACAGCGATAAAAGCCAATCGACAAGTCATTATTAAAATTAATGGTTTGTTAACGCTCATTATTGTAGCGTCTTTCACATATTTCTATTTCAACTACCAAAAGCGTCAACGAGAAAAGTTGGAAAACGAACCTCCAAAAAGAGAACAACCAACCACACCAAAACCAACAGCTCCTGCTGCAAATGCGCAACAAATTGAGCCTTTAGCAATGCTTACAAATACTGAGGTTGAAACACAAACTGAAACTATAATGGGTTTAGGTATGTTTACACCAAATTTTTATGAAAATAAAACACTCTACTTTTACGGAAACTTAACACTTGAAAAATCGGTTCAAGAACATATGCCAATAGATAGCATTACGTTTAAACAACGTGAATATGGTGGTTTTGATATTGCGACTGCGCCACCTTGGTTAGTGCCAGACCATTTTAAGTTGGATTATGACATGCTGTATTTTAAAGTAAAATCTATTAGTCGCGATTTTATTGAAGTTGTTGTTAATGCCACCAATAACCAAACCTCCTTTGTTGATGCATATGCAGGTAAAATGCAGTATTGGCCAGAATTTTTATTAGGCATACATAGTGTAGAGTTTCCAGAACCTTCTAAACATAAAATATATGTAAAGCCTTTAGATTATGCAGGAACAGTAACAACAACTTATAGTTTTATACGTCCTATAAAAATTCAAAATGAATGGATGTATGTGGAGTTGCAAGATTATGGTTTTAAAGAAGTTGCCAAAGGTTGGATACGATGGCAAAAAGATGGCAAACTGCTTATCAATTATAATTTATTGAGTTAATAGTACATGAAAAAAAATAGCAAAATAACGAAAGCACAACAATGGCTATAAGTAATTGCTTGTTCT
>CAZRDG010000338.1:0-2604 GCA_964598775.1 uncultured Lacinutrix sp. | reverse complement strand
ATATTCTTTAACCTTAAATATTAGTATAGCATGCAACTGTACAATACATTAAGTGCAAAAGAAAGAGCAGAATTAATCGAGAAGGCAGGTAAAGATCGATTAACACTTTCTTTTTATCAGTACGCTAAAATTGAAAACCCACAAGAATTTAGAGACCACTTATTCGTCACCTGGAATACCTTAGATGTTTTGGGCAGAATATACGTTGCTCACGAAGGCATCAATGGTCAATTATCACTTCCAGCAGATCAGTTTGAAGCATTTAAAAACCATTTGGACACCATTGATTTTTTAAAAGGTATTCGTTTAAACATTGCCATTGAACAAGACAATATGTCTTTTTTAAAGCTCAAAGTGAAAGTGCGCGAAAAAATTGTTGCTGATGGCCTCAATGACGATACATTTGATGTTAGAAATAAAGGCATTCATGTAGGTGCCGAACAATTTAATGAACTTATTGAAGGCGAAGACACTGTTTTGGTCGATATGAGAAATCATTATGAAAGTGAAATAGGTCACTTTAAAAATGCGATAACACCTGATGTTGATACGTTTAGAGAATCACTAGATATTATAGAAGACGATTTAAAAGAGCATAAAGAGGATAAAAACCTTGTGATGTATTGTACTGGAGGAATCCGTTGTGAAAAGGCTAGTGCTTATTTTAAACATAAAGGTTTTAAGAATGTGTATCAATTAGAAGGCGGTATTATTGAGTATACTCGCCAAGTGAATGAAAAAGGATTAGAGAATAAATTTATTGGTAAAAATTTTGTTTTTGACGATAGAAGAGCAGAAAAAATAAGTGAAGATGTGATTGCACAATGTCACCAATGTGGAGCACCTTTTGATATTCATACAAACTGTGCAAATGATGCTTGTCATTTACTTTTCATTCAGTGTGACTCTTGTAAAGAAGAAATGAATAATTGTTGCTCAACTAACTGCAAAGACATCCATGCTTTACCATATGAAGAACAAAAAGCTTTACGTAAAGGACAAGGAAATAGTAACGATATATTTAAAAAAGGTCGTGCAAACCATTTATCATATAAAAAAGATTTAAGAAACATTTTTGATGTTTTGGCCACAAAAAGTAAATGAACATATATAAACTTCTAAAGCTTAATAGGGTAATAAAAAACCACAGAATTAAATTCTTTGGTCTATACATATTGCATAAACTAAAAATGCGCTATTTAGCTGTTAATTTAGATCCTGTATTGGCATGTAATCTTCGGTGTAAAATGTGTTATTTCACAGATGCAGATTATGTAAAAACGCTCAAAGGCCAATTTAAGGACGAAGAATTAGATCAAGTTGCCAAAGCTATTTTTAAACGCGCCTTAAAACTCCAAATAGGTTGTGGCACAGAGCCAACGCTATACAAGAATCTCGTGAAAATTGTAGAACTTGGTAAGCTATATAAAGTGCCTTATATTTCAATTACAACAAATGCCAATTTGCTAGATGAAGAAAAAATTGAAACTCTTTTAAAAGCTGGACTTAATGAGTTTACAATCTCGTTACATGGCGTTAACAAGGAATCTTATGAAAATTTCATGAAAAAAGCCAGTTATGAAAAATTTCATAATGCATTTAAAGCCTTTGAGAAGTTAAAGAGTAAATACGATTTTAAAGTGCGTATAAATTACACCTTTAATAAAGATAATTTTTATGAGTTGAGTGATTTTTTCAATCACTTTAACGGCAAAAGCTTTGATATTCTTCAAATTCGTCCAATTCAAAAAATAGGCAATACAGAATACAGTAATTTCGATTTAGAGTCTATCAGAAATGATTATCCTCAATTAATTAAATCCATTAGAAGCAATTGTAAACAAAACAATATCACCTTGCTTGCACCTAATGAAATTCCAAAAGCCAGCGAAACAAATTCATCAAGTTTTATTTTTGATTATACCTTTTGCTATGTATCACCAAATAAGTTTTGGAAACCAAATTTTGACTGGAAATCGCAATCATTTGATGATTTCTCAAATGAAATAGGCTGGAGCCAACAATTGTTTTCCAATATTTTCAGGTCTGAAAAAGAAATGAAAACTCTTTCAAACAGATTAAATTACGAGATTGATTTTAATTAAATTATCTTTTAATAATCTTAAAGGTCTCTTTTTCATTTTTAATCGTAACAAGAGTTAGAAAATACATTCCTTTTGCCATGCTTGTAATATCAATATTGTAAGAATTTATATTACTTAAATTAAAAGACTTTATTAGTTTCCCGCTTATATCATAAATATCGGCAGACTGTAATGTTTTGGGTGTTTTTACAGAAACTAAATTACCAGCAGGATTAGGATATATGGTTGTTAAATCAATTATTTCATCTTCAACACTTAAATTATCTCCAATATTTAAAGTATGCGTAACAGTTTGTCCTAAATAACTCGCTTCCCATTTCCACTCACCTTCTTGATCAAAAACTCCAGTAAAATACCAGTACCAATATGATGAGTAATAATCAGCTGTAAAATCAAAATCCCAATTATATAAAACAGAATTGTCTGGTCTGATAATTTTTAAATTTATACTTGTAAGATCCATTTGATCTCTTAAATAAATGGCAAAATAAATAGTGTC
>CAZRDG010000337.1:0-2605 GCA_964598775.1 uncultured Lacinutrix sp. | reverse complement strand
CAAGTGGTAAAAAAAGAAAAAGACACAAGGTAGCGACGCATAAGCGTAAAAAACGAAGACGCGCTAATCGTCACAAGAAAAAATAATTCGAAAAAGTAGTTTCACGACTACTTTTTCAGTTTTATTAAAAAAACGTTCTTTGATATTAAATTCGTAATTAAACAGTGCTTTTACCTTAGCACTCTTATGAATTTTACAGTAAAATCCCGAAAAGCTCGGGAACCTGTGATCAAAAAATATGTATAATCCATCTGTACTTAATTGTATGGATACAAATTAACAATATGAATAAAGAACTTATTATTCGTTCTAGTTCTGATGCTGTTGATTTTGCCTTATTAAAAGATGGAAAACTTATTGAATTACAAAAAGACGAGGATGACAATAATTTTTCGGTTGGCGATGTGTTTATAGCCAAAGTTCGAAAATCTGTCCAAGGCCTTAATGCTGCATTTGTTAATGTAGGTTATGAGAAAGATGCATTTTTGCATTATCATGATTTAGGCCCAAAACTTCCTTCCCTTTTAAAATTCATAAAACGTGTAAGCACAGGTAAACTTAAAGATTATTCTTTAAAGAATTTCCCATTTGAAAAAGATATTGATAAAAACGGCAGTATGACTGACGCTTTAAAATCAAATCAATCTGTATTAGTACAAATCGTAAAAGAACCAATATCTACCAAAGGACCACGAATTAGTTCGGAGTTGTCTATTGCTGGTAGATATATTGTTTTAGTTCCTTTTTCTGATCGTATTTCAATTTCTCAAAAAATTGAAAGCAAAGAAGAAAAAGACAGGCTTAAACGATTGGTAAAAAGCATAACACCAAAAGGTTTTGGCGTTATTGTACGTACTGTTGCAGAAGGCAAAAAAGTAGCAGAATTAGATAGAGATTTACAAAATTTGCTTAGTCGTTGGACAGCAATGTGTAAAAAGCTACACAAAGCCCATCATCCAAGTAAAGTTTTAGGAGAATTGAACAAAGCCTCATCCATATTGAGAGATATATTCAATGACACTTTTACTTCAATAATAGTTGATGATGAATCGCTTTACATTCAAATTAAAGATTATGTGCAAGAAATTGCACCAAAAAAAGAATCAATTGTTAAGTTGCATCAAGGCAATATTCCAATTTTTGAAAAATATGGAATTGAGCGGCAAATAAAAACATCCTTTGGACGTACTGTGTCTATGGCAAAAGGTGCTTATTTAGTAATAGAACATACTGAAGCACTTCATGTTATTGACGTAAACAGTGGAAACCGATCTAACAAGGCAACTAACCAAGAGGATACTGCATTAGAAGTTAATTTAATTGCAGCTACTGAAATGGCCAGACAGTTACGCTTGCGTGATATGGGAGGCATTATCGTGGTTGATTTTATTGATATGAACAATGCTGAAAACCGCAAAAAACTTTTTAATCATCTTCGTGATGAAATGAAAGATGATAGAGCAAAACACAAAATTTTGCCACCAAGTAAATTTGGCTTGATACAAATAACAAGACAACGCGTAAGACCAGAAATGAACATCAAAACCAGAGAGGAAGATCCAAATGGTTTAAATGGACAAGAGGTTGAAGCACCAATAAAAATCGTGGAGAAAATAAAGCACGATTTGGATCAAATTATTAAAAAAGACTATAAAAAGGTGACCTTAAACACACATCCTTTTATAGCAGCCTTTTTAACTAAAGGTTTTCCATCAATGCGTTCAAAATGGTATTTTGAACACAAAAAATGGGTGAAAATATTACCAAGAGATGCTTACACATATCTAGAGTACCACTTTAAAGATAAAGATGGTAACACAATACAATTATAAAAAAAAGCCTTTCCAAATGGAAAGGCTTTTTTGGTTTAAAGAACTACTTAAACTAAGGCGCAGGATTAGGAATCTTTGCATGAATGGCATTTATTTTTGCCAATAGCTCTTTACTTAATTCTACGTTGATGCTATCAATATTTTCTTCTAATTGCTCTAAATTTGTTGCTCCAATAATATTAGCTAACACAAAAGGTTGCTGAGTGACAAAGGCCAAACTCATTTGTGCTAAACTCATATCATTGTCTTCAGCCAAAGCCAAATATGCTTTGGTTGCTTCTGTTGATTGCTCGCTACTATACCTTGCAAATCGCGGAAATAATTTTAATCGTGTATTTTCAGCGGCTGTTCCTTTAATGTATTTACCAGACAGCACACCAAATGCCATTGGAGAATAGGCTAATAGTTTTATATTTTCACGCATAGCAATTTCTGCCATATCACCTTCAAATACTCTGTTTAACAAAGAATACGCATTTTGTATGCTTATCATTCGTGGTAAATTATGTGTTTTGGATTCTTCCATATAGCGCATAGTTCCCCAAGCTTTCTCGTTTGAAATCCCAACATGCCTAATTTTACCTTCCTTTATGATTCCATCCAGAGTATGTAAAATAGCATTAAAATTATCTTTCCAATCATCATTAGGATCATGTTTATAATCTCTAACACCAAACGTATTTGTGCTTCGTTCTGGCCAATGCAACTGATACAAATCAATATAATCGGTTTGTAGTCGTTTCAATTCTTTATTAACGGCTTCTTTTATGGCT
>CAZRDG010000336.1:0-2622 GCA_964598775.1 uncultured Lacinutrix sp. | reverse complement strand
AAATCGACAAAGGAATATATTGATCAAGAGCTTAAAGATTGGGCTAATCTGGGTGTTGAAGGGCATCTTGAGGCCAAAAATCCTTGGTTACCGTATCACGAGTTTTTAGCTGAAAGCACAGCAAAATTAGTAGGTGCAAAACCTATTGAAGTGGTTACAATGAACACCCTAACCACCAATTTGCATTTAATGATGGTGTCGTTCTACCAACCAACTAAAGAACGCTACAAAATTGTAATTGAGAGTGATGCTTTCCCTTCTGACAAATATGCTGTTGAATCCCAATTACGTCATCATGGCTTTAACGATAAAGAAGGCTTAATCCTTTGGAAACCGAGACAAGGTGAAGAACTTCTGCGTTATGAAGATTTAGAAAACATCTTAAATGAACATGGTGATGAAATTGCTCTAGTGATGATTGGAGGCGTTAATTATTACACAGGACAATTTTTTGACTTAAAACGCATTGCAAAACTGGGACATAAACATGGTTGCATGGTTGGGTTTGATTGTGCTCATGGAGCAGGAAATGTGCAATTGAATCTCCATGATTCTGAAGCAGATTTTGCCATTTGGTGTACGTATAAATATTTAAATTCTGGCCCAGGAAGTTTAAGTGGTTGCTTTGTACATGAACGTCATGCACATAACAAAGACCTGAACAGGTTTACAGGTTGGTGGAGCCACAACAAACAAACACGTTTTAATATGAGGCACGAATTTGATGTACTTCCAGGAGCTGAAGGCTGGCAATTGAGCAATCCTCCTATCCTGTCTATGGCTGCTATAAAAGCCTCATTGGATATGTTTAATGAAGTTGGAATAACCAAGCTTTCTGAAAAATCTAAAAAACTAACTGGCTATTTTGAATTTTTATTAAAACAATTAGGTGAAGATGTGATTAGAATCATAACTCCTAGAAACCCAGAAGAACGCGGCTGTCAGCTATCTATTCAAGTCATTAGTGCCAATAAAACGTTGCATCATAAATTAACAGAAGCAGGTGTGATTAGTGATTGGCGAGAGCCAGATGTGATTCGCTGTGCTCCAGTTCCTTTATACAACAGCTTTGAAGATGTGTACAGAATGGTCGAAAAATTAAAAAATATTTTAAGTGAATAAACAACAAAATATACTCATCATTGGCGCTGGTCTTTGCGGAAGTTTATTGGCTTTACGCTTAGGACAAAGAGGCTATAACGTAACCGTTTATGAAATGAGGCCAGATTTACGAAAAGTTGATATTTCAGCTGGTCGATCTATAAATTTAGCCTTTTCAGATCGTGGCAATAAAGCCATGAAATTGGTTGGAATTGAAGACAAAGTAAAAGCACTCTGCATACCTATGAATGGTCGTATGCTTCATGATAAAGAAGGCAATACATTCATGTCAAATTATAGTGGCCGAAACCATGAATACATTAATTCTATTTCAAGGGGCGGATTAAATGCTTTACTTTTAGATGAAGCTGAAAAACTTAAAAATGTCACTATACATTTCAATAAAAAATGTAAATCTGTCGATTTTGAAAAAACCACAGCCTTATTCAAAGATTATGATGGGAATTCCGAATTTGTAGAAGATGCTGATGTAATCATTGCCACAGATGGAGCTGGTTCAGCCATGCGAAAAAGTTATTATTTAGGCAAGAAATTTCTATTTAGCTTTTCACAAGACTATCTAACACATGGTTATAAAGAGTTGAGTATTCTTCCAACAGAAGAAGGTGGTTATAAAACTTATAAAAACGCCCTACATATTTGGCCTCGTGGTGATTTTATGCTTATCGCATTACCCAATTTAGATGGCAGTTTTACAGCTACCTTATTTTTACATCATAGTGAAGGCGAATACCATTTTGGTAATTTAACCACCCCTGAAATAGTAACAGAGTTTTTCAAAAAAGAATTTCCAGATGTTCTGGACCTCATGCCTAATTTGGTGGATGACTTCTTTGAAAATCCAACAGCTCCACTAGGCACTGTAAAATGCTCACCTTGGCATTATAAAGGAAATACGCTTTTAATGGGAGATGCAGCACATGCTATTGTGCCTTTTTATGGACAAGGCATGAACGCATCGTTTGAAGATGTGGTTGAATTTGACAAAGTACTTGACCAGGATCTCGATAATTGGGAAGCCATTTTCACAACCTTTGAAAAGTCTCGTAAAAAAGATACTGATGCTATTGCAGATTTAGCCATAGACAATTTTCATGAAATGAAAGATCATGTTGCCAACCCAATTTTCCAGGAAAAGCGTAAATTAGAAATGGCTTTAGAAAAGAATTTCCCTGATTCATATTCCTCGAAATATTCATTAGTGACTTTTAACGAAAATGTTCCTTACAAAGAGGCAATGTTAAGAGGTCGTGCTCAAGATAAAGCCATATTAAATATGCTTTCTGATGGTGAGATTGACACAAATGGCGATTTAAGAAGTATATTAGAAAAAGTAAAACAACAAACCGAAGCCATTCTAGAAGATGATAGAATTGCTGGATTAAAATAACCAACCATGAGTGAAAAAACAGTAACACCAAGAGGCGCTTATCCACACACAAAACGTGCAGGCAATTTTATTTTTGTATCAGGAACAAGTTCACGTCGTGCAGACAATAC
>CAZRDG010000335.1:0-2634 GCA_964598775.1 uncultured Lacinutrix sp. | reverse complement strand
AGTTACTGTTTCTGTCATACCATAAGTTGCAAAAACATGAGTATTTAAATCTTGTATTTTTGACTCTAATGTTTTTGAAATAGAAGCACCTCCAACAATTAAAGTTTTAATATTATTTAAATAATTCAGTTGATTTTGAACTTGTAATGGAATCATAGCACAAAAATCGTAGGGTTTTCCATAATCAAAAACTGGATGAGAATTAGGCTCAACAAAATCTAATTCCAACCCTAGAATCATAGCTCTTACTAACATCATCTTACCAGCAATATAATGTGTAGGTAAACATAATAAAGCACTATCTCCAGGTTCCATTTTAAAATAATCGCCTGTAGCTATAGCAGAGTTCACCATGGCTTGCTTATTAACTTTCATAAGTTTAGGCAATCCTGTAGAACCAGATGTTTTGACTTTTATATAATTATCATGATTTAACCAATCTAAAAGAAAATCGCCCATATTTTTTTCAAACGGAGCTCCCTCTTTTATAAGGCTATATGCCACTTCTTTCAACTCTTCAAAATCATAATGAATTGCATTAAGCTTAAACCTTGTATGGATTTTATCAAAAGTTGGTGTCATTTTGGTATGATATTAGATGAATTAAATTTATACTATTTTTAACGGTTCGAAGTTAAAAATTTAAATTAAAATATAATTATATTTGACCATAAAGCCTAAATTTATGAATAAAGCCCTTATAGCCTTATTATTATTGCCTTTTTTATGTTTTTCTCAAGATTTTTCTAATGAGGATTATATTTATTTAAAACGTCATGAACATATAAAAATTGGTTTAAATAATAATACGTTTAATATTGAAAAATACGTTTCAGAACAAGCAGAATATTTAACTTCTAATAAATTATATTTTGCAAATGATGCAATGCATTTTGATAGTTTTACTTCTATTGAAGATATAGATGCATACACCTATATTCCTAGTACTGATAAGACTATTAAAGTAGATTATATTGAAACCAAACGTGATTTTGATAATGGTGTGTTTTATAGTGACCAAGAATCTAAATCCTTTACATTTCCAGCTGTTACCAAAGGAGCTATAACTAATTTGAACTATAAAGAAGTTATTAAAGATCCTCATTTTCTAGGGTTATATCGCTTTGGCTCATTTGTACCTACAAAAAGTGCACAACTTTCAATTGAGTTTCCTAAAAATGTTTCTATTGGTTACATTGACTTTAATACAAATTCTATAGATGTTGATTTTAAAAAAGAAGAATTACAGGATGTAAATGTTTATACCTGGTCCGTAAATAATATTAATGGTTATCAAGGAGAAGACGATAGTGAAGATATGCTTCATTATATTCCTCATATTATTGTATACATTAAAAGCTATGAAGAAAACGGTAATAAAATTAATGTTTTAAATGATGTAAGTGATTTATATAATTGGTACAATTCATTAGTAGAACAAATAGATACAAATGCACTAGAAAATGTTTATAGTATAGCTGATAATATTACTAAAGGATTAACGACCAAAAGGCAAAAAGCTGAAGCTATTTTTAATTGGGTACAAAATAATATAACTTATGTTGCTTTTGAAGATGGTTTAGGTGGTTTTATACCTAGAGGTGCTGCTAGTGTTTGTGATAAGCGCTATGGAGATTGTAAAGACATGGCAAATTTATTATATGAAATGCTAAATCATGTTGGAATTGAATCTTACAGAACATGGATTGGTACCAGAAATAGATTTTACTCATATTTTGATGTACCAACACCTATGGTTGATAATCATATGATTAATACTGCTATAATTAATAAAGACACTATCTTTTTAGATGCCACAGATAGTTATGTACCATTTGGAATGCCAAGTGCTTTTACTCAAACTAAAGAAGCTTTATTAGGAATTGATGCAAATACTTATAAAGTTATAAAAGTTCCTGTTCAAGACTCAAACAAAAATATATCTTATATCACAAGTGATTTTTCATTAGAAAATGGTACTCTTAAGGTTTCTGAAAACAGAAAACTAACAGGATATGAAAAAGTAGAGTAGAAGAGCCTAGAAGAAGAAAAACCAAAACGAAAAAGCCAGTATATCTTTTCATCATTGATGCATTTGAAGGGCCAATTTAGGCATTTAGAATTGCAATATGGCTTTTGTCCTCCTTTTACATTTTCTGGATTCTTCCATTATCCTGCGATTGCACTACGCGAAAAAAACCTTTTGGACTCAACCCTTTGCATTTTCTGTCAAAAATTACGAATTTGGTTTGAACCAACTAAAGCGTTGAGGCATGCTTTTAAGAAGCGTGCACTTAAAATTATGCAACAGCATGGACTGACAATTATTGTGCCTGTAGCTCCAGGCCGCGAGACCGAATTGCGTACTTTATTAAATGCGATCGGGACCGACATTGATGGCAACGGCTACATTGATTTCTACGCATTGCGCACGGTACATTTTATGCGCTGGGTAATATTGCCGGCACAAGTCGTTCGTGGTAAAAAGATAGGCGTTCAATTGGTGCTTTCCACCAATTTTGATGGCAATCCTGAGGCGCATTTGGAAGAATTGGTTATAAAAGCGCAAAAGGGTGTCGTCGCAATTTATTCCTGTTGCATGGGCTTTAAAGCGAAAGGTAATCCAAAATCTAT
>CAZRDG010000334.1:0-2639 GCA_964598775.1 uncultured Lacinutrix sp. | reverse complement strand
TAAATCTTGAGCAATCTCTCTATCATTCACTCGCGTGATTGTATAGTTAAAAAGATAATCTGAATACAAATCAATCCACTTATTGGGATTTATTTCATGACCTGACATAAATAGTTATTAAATTGCTCGTTTCAAAAATAAAATAAAATGCTGACTTATAATGGTTTTATGAAAAGTTTAAGGTTAATCAAATTTACAATTAACTAATTAACCCAGCACGCTTTAATAGGGCTTCTGGTTTTGGTTCTTGACCACGAAAGCGTTTGTACAATACCATTGGGTCTTCAGTACCACCTCGAGACAATACATGTTCCTTAAATTTATTAGCAACCGTTTTGCTGAAAACACCTTCTTCTTTAAAATATTCAAAAGCATCAGCATCCAAAACTTCAGCCCATTTATAACTGTAGTATCCAGAAGAATAACCACCTTGAAAAATATGTGCAAAGGCTGTACTCATACAATTTTCAGTAACGTCAGGATAGAGTTGTGTGTCACCAAAAGCCAGTACTTCTTGGGTTTTTACGTCTTTGATGTGTGAAGGATCTTGACCATGCCAACTCATATCTAATAATCCAAAACTTATTTGACGAAGGGTTTGCATGCCTTCTTGAAAGGTGGCAGATTCTTTAATTTTGTTCACCAACTCCATCGGAATCACTTCATTGGTTTCGTAATGTTTCGCAAATAACTCCAAAGCTTCTTTTTCATAACACCAATTTTCCATAACCTGGCTTGGTAGCTCAACAAAATCCCAATACACGGAAGTTCCTGATAAACTCGGATAGGTTGTATTAGCTAACATACCATGCAAAGCATGACCAAACTCGTGGAAAAGTGTCGTTACTTCATTAAAGGTTAAGAGTGAAGGCTTGCTTTTGGTCGGCTTCGTAAAATTGCAAACGATTGATACATGTGGTCTTTCAATTTCTCCATTTTGCACATATTGAGATTTGTAAGAGGTCATCCATGCTCCATTACGTTTGCCACGTCTTGGGAAAAAGTCTGCGTAAAAAATAGACACTAAATGGCCTTCTTTATCTGTCACTTTATAGGTCAAAACATCATCGTGATACTTGTCAATAGTATCAATTTCTTCAAAATTTAAATCAAAGAGTTTATTGGCAACTGTAAAAGCTCCATCAATCACGTTTTCAAGCTTGAAATATGGTTTTAGCTTTTCGTCATCTAAATCAAAAAGTTTTTGTTTAAGCTTTTCGGAGTAATATGCCGAATCCCATTTTTGCAAGGTGTCAATATGATCTAATTCTTTAGCAAAACGTTCAAGAGTGGCGAACTCAGCTGTAGCAGCTGGTTTTGCTTTTTCTAATAATTCATTTAAAAATTCCTTAACTTTTTCAGGAGTTTTGGCCATACGCTCTTCTAAAACAAAGTGAGCGTGTGTTTTATAACCCAAAAGTTGCGCACGTTTAAAACGAAGATTTGCAATTTTTATAACTATGGTTTGATTGTCTAATTCGTCATTTTTAAAGGCTTTACTTCCAAATGCTAAGGATAGTTTTTTGCGCAACTCACGATTGTCAGCATAAGTCATAAATGGGATGTAACTAGGATAATCTAATGTGATTAACCAGCCATCTTTGTCTTTACTTTCAGCTAATTGTTTAGCTGCTTCTTTAGCGCCTTCAGGTAAACCAAGTAAGTCATTTTCATTGGTAATAAGCATCTCAAACTTATTGGTTTCGGCCAACACATTTTCACCAAACTTTAATTTTAGCTGACTTAACTCTTTATCTATGGCTCTTAATTGTTCCTTTTTATCACTTGGAAGATTAGCACCATTTCTTGAAAAACTTTTATAGCGTTTATTGAGTAATGTTTTTTGTTCTTCGTTTAGGTTTTTAGGTTTAGAGTCGTAAACTGTTTTTATGCGTTTGAATAAATCTTCATTTAAGGTAATATCATTGCCAAATTCCGAAAGTAAAGGAGATACTTCTTGCGCTATTTTTTGAATATCGTCGTTGGTTTCAGCTGAATTTAAGTTGAAGAATATGCTAGAAATCCTGTCTAATTCCTGTCCAGAGTATTCTAAAGCCTCAATGGTGTTTTTAAAAGTAGGATGTTCTAGATTTTCAACAATTGCATCAATCTCTTTTCTGGCTTTTTCAATGGCTATTTTAAACGAAGGGAGAAATGCTTCATTTTTAATTTTTGAAAAAGGAGCTGTGTTATATGGTGTTGAAAAGTGTCGATTTAAGATAGACATATTAATATGTAAGTTATTTTTTTAAACAAATACTAGAATTTATACTACAAAATAAATATTTACGTAGGTTTTTTCTTGCTAACTAGTTGATGTTATGAATATTAATTAACAATTAGTAGTTAATATTGAATATTTTTCTACTTTCGCTTCAGAATTTTTTAAAGAGAGTTTTACTCTTAAAAAATGGTTGATTAATAGCAATTTTAAAACCTCGGCTTCGGTCGAGGTTTTATTGTTTTATAGTTTTAGCTGCGTTAATCACTTTTACTTTTAAGCCTTCTTTATAAGCTTCAATTTTATCTAAAACACAAGTATCTGAAGTGCCAATAATTTGAGCTGCTAAAATACCTGCGTTTTTTGCGCCATCTAGAGCAACTGTAGCTACAGGTACTCCTCCAGGCATCTGCAAAAT
>CAZRDG010000333.1:0-2709 GCA_964598775.1 uncultured Lacinutrix sp. | reverse complement strand
AGCTCAGCAATCCCGGTCATTGAGCGATTCATTAAAATTAGAATTATAAAAGAAAAAATAAGGAAATTGTAAAATAATAGCAGAAAGAATCTTTAGTTAAATGAATTAAAAATTAATCAATTCCTACATCAATTGTAAATTTTTAAACACCTTTTATTAATTATAATTGAAATAAATAAAACTTTCCTCCAAAGTGAACGTGCCAAATCGATATCATCCTCGTTTAATTTCACTTTATTTTTATAATGATTGAGTAATTGGCTTTCATTAAGTTCAGACAAACCTTTAAAGTCAGATTTTCCTTTAATTCTGCCACTACAAATTAAATACGAAGGTAGTTTCACTTGCTTTTGATGTAATAAACTAATAACAGCGATCAAGTTGATATGACAAAATAAGTCATATTCAAACCAAAGGTTGATTTCAGAATACTTCTCGGTGTTATCAAAAATTTCAAGTTCTCTATGAAATTCGTACTCATCAATATCAATATCGTAGTATTTATTAAGAAAAACTCTTCTTATTGCTACGAATTCATGTGTATCAATTTGTTCAGTAGTTGGTCCTTCACAAAGCATTTCATGCCATGTAAAAAAATCACCTTCAATATTAAGATCTTTTAAATAACTCGTTAGATTTGAGCCATTGGTTATATGTAATATTTGATTTGCCATTATCAGCCACCAACACGTTTCACGCTAAAGCCTTTTTCTTTTAAAATGGTCATTATTTTATCTCTATAATCACCTTGAATAATTATTTTGTCATCTTTAAAACTACCACCAACACTCAGTTTGGTTTTTAGTTCTTTGGCTAGTTTTTTAAAGTCTTCTGTGGCTCCATTATAACCTTCAAGTATGGTTATTGGTTTGCCTTTTCGTTTTTCATATTTACAAATGATAGGATCGTCTTGAATCCAAATAGAATCTTGTTTGTTAGATTCTTCTTGTGATTCTGATAATTTATGATCAGGAAAAAGGTTTTTAAGCTGTTCTTGTAAATCCATTATTTTTTTATCAACCCTAATTCTACCAAGCGCTCATTCAAAAACTCACCTGCTGTTATATCTTCAAATTGTTTCGGATTATCTTCATCAATACAACTTTCTAAGACATCCAGTTTCATACTACTGATTGGGTGCATGAAAAACGGAATGGAATAACGTGAGGTTCCCCAAAGTTCTCTTGGTGGATTAATAACTTGATGAATGGTTGACTTTAATTTATTGTTCGTATGTCTTGAAAGCATATCGCCGACATTAATCATGAGTTCATCAGGTTCAGCTATGGCATCTATCCATTCACCTTTATGATTTTGAACTTGTAATCCACGACCTTGAGCTCCCATTAACAATGTAATTAAGTTAATATCACCATGTGCCGCTGCTCTCACCGCGTTTTTTGGTTCATCTAAAATTGGTGGATAATGAATAGGTCTTAAAATACTATTACCATTATGAATGTATTGATCAAAATAGGTTTCTTCTAAATCTAAATGTAATGCTAGTGAACGAAGTACATACTTTGCCGTTTTTTCCAACATTCTATAAGTTTCTTTTCCTATTCTATTAAATTCTGGTAATTCTTCAACCACTACATTTGCAGGATATTCTGCCTCCAATTCTGGATCATTTTCAACATACTGTCCAAAATGCCAAAACTCCTTCAAATCACCTTCTTTTTTGCCTTTTGCACTTTCCTTACCAAACGACACATAACCACGTTGACCTCCAATTCCTGGAATTTCGTACTTACATTTGGTTTCAACTGGTAGTGCAAAAAAGTTTTTAATCTCTTTGTATAGATTATCAACTAAGGCATCGTCTAAAAAATGGCCTTTTAACGCAACAAATCCTATCTCTTCATAGGCTTTTCCAATATCATTGATGAATTGCTGTTTTTTGCTTGGATCTTCAGATAAAAAATCTTTAAGATTTACACTTGGGATTTTATTCATTGTATTCTTTTTTATAAATCAAGTAGAACTACAAATATAACGAAAAATGCTACCATTCATCCTTGTTTAATTCATATTATGCTAAAAGTATTTAGTCTGTAACTTAATTTTGCTACTTTTGATATACCAAAGAAAAAACATGAGCGCGACGAGTAAATCACAAGCTGAAATATCTTACGATAAGAAGAATTTAGATAAGGCAACATTACTTAAACTTTATAAGAATATGCTAAAGCCTCGAATGATCGAGGAAAAAATGCTTATTCTTTTAAGACAGGGAAAAATATCAAAATGGTTTTCTGGAATTGGCCAAGAAGCAATATCAGTTGGTGTCACAATGGCGCTTAACAAAGACGAATATATCTTACCAATGCATAGAAATCTTGGCGTGTTCACTACAAGAGAAATTCCTTTGTTTAGACTTTTTTGTCAGTGGCAGGGAAAAGCTCCTGGTTTTACAAAAGGTCGCGATCGCTCTTTCCATTTCGGTACTCAAGAATATAATATTGTCGGTATGATTTCCCATTTGGGTCCACAACTTGGTGTTGCAGATGGTATTGCACTGGCGAATTTGCTTAAAAAGAATAATCAAGTTACTGCCGTGTTTACTGGTGAAGGTGGAACAAGTGAAGGTGATTTCCATGAGGCCCTTAATGTGGCTTCTGTATGGAAGCTTCCTGTAATTTTCTGTGTTGAGAATAATGGTTATGGTTTATCAACTCCAACATCAGAGCAGTACAATTGCAAACATAT
>CAZRDG010000332.1:0-2716 GCA_964598775.1 uncultured Lacinutrix sp. | reverse complement strand
AAAGTAATCATGCCTTTGTAGCTGAATTTCAACTCTTTTTCACCCATAAGATGCAATACAACCACTTCATTTCTCAAAGTTTTGAGTCGTTTTATAAAGTTGGTCAATTCCTCTTCATGTTCATACATATCTGTGATGAAAAATATTAACTCTTTATGTGTATTGTCATGAAGTTTAAAAGACGAACTAGAACCCTGAGGCCATTTTCCTTGAGGTTCAATATTGATTAACTCCAACAACATTCTATTATAATGCTGTTTCTGAATTTTTGGTTCTATACTGTGTAGTTGTTTTTCATTAAGCGCAAATAAACCGACAGCATCACCTTGATTGTGGGACAAATAAGCCAGTGAAGCTATAAGCACTTTTGCCAAGTCCATTTTAGACAATTCACCTTCTTTATGAAGCATAGAATTACTAGTATCTAAAATAAATTTAATAGAAATATTAGTTTCAATTTCAGATTGTTTAATGTAGTATCGTCCTGAGCGAGCTAACATTTTCCAATCCAGTAAACGTAAGTCGTCACCTGGTTCATAACCTCGAAATTGGCTGAATTCCATTCCAGATCCAACACGTCTGCTATGATTTAACCCGTTTAAATATCCATCAACTATAACACGAGAAATCAATGCCATTCCTGAGACGGAATTGATTATTTCTGGTTTTAATAATTGACGATAATCTTGTTTCACTGTTTGAGGTTTTTACAATTTGATACTTTTAAATAGCTCTTCAGTAACGTTATCAGAAGTAATACCTTCTGCTTCTGCTCTAAAATTTACAATAACTCTATGTCTCAGTACAGGATAGGCAACATGTTTTAAATCTTCTGGTGTAACAGCTAGTCGACCTTGCATAAGAGCTCTGGCTTTTGCCGTAACAATAATAGCTTGTCCAGCTCTAGGTCCTGCTCCCCAGCTTACCCATTCTTTTACATAATTATTGGTTGTGGTTTCTGGTCTAGTGGCTCTCACTATGTTGCTTACAAAAGCAATTAAATCGTCACTTATTGGAACTTCTCTAACCAATTCTTGAAGTCTAATGATTTCTTCAGCAGAAATAATTTTAGACGGTTTTTGTGATTTGGTTCCAGTTGTTGCTTTTAATATGGTTGTTTCTTCTGATGCGGTTGGATAGCCAATTTTTATGTAGAATAAAAAGCGATCTTGTTGTGCTTCAGGTAAAGGAAATGTTCCAGATTGCTCGATTGGGTTTTGTGTTGCGAGGATGAAGAAAGGTCTATCTAGATTATAGGTGTTTCCTGAATAGGTCACTTCAAATTCTTGCATGGCTTCCAATAATGCAGCTTGTGTTTTTGGTGGCGTTCTGTTTATTTCATCAGCCAAGATAATGTTAGCAAAAATTGGACCTTTACTGAATTTAAAAAACTTTTTACCTGTAGAATGATCTTCTTCCAAAATCTCTGTACCAATAATATCTGAAGGCATCAAATCTGGAGTAAACTGAATACGTTTAAATTTTAAATCGACAGTTTCTGCCAAGGTTCTAATCATTAAGGTTTTTGCTAAACCAGGAACACCTTCCAATAAGGCATGACCTCCGGCTAAAAAGGTAATGATAAGTTGTTCGACGGTTTCTTCTTGACCAATAATTACCTTACCAATTTCTTTTTTTAAATCCGACAGTTTTGAAGTTAACTCAGTAACTTCACGTTCAATTGTTGCTAAATTTTTATCCATAATCTTGTTTTATGATGTAAGTGCATACATCACTATATTTACCGCAAAGCGCGTATTATCGTTTTTATACCATCGTTTGTTTCTAAAGTCATAATCCCATTCACAACCATAATCTTTATTACTAAAAAGAACACCAATACGATTATTGACTTCTATTGCTTTTAAATAGTCATGTACCAAATCATCTCCCCAACCATTTAGCTCTTGAGAGGTTGTTGGAGGTCCATCGTCAAACTTAAAAAACACATTATATATTTCGTGGTTGTTAGGTATTTTTTTTAATTCTTTTGGGCCAAAAATATCCTCCATTTGTCGCTCAAATGATTTTGAAAATAAGCCATCAATATCATGGTTGCAATCATCAACAAAAACAAAACCACCATTCATGACATATTTTTTAAAATTCTCTCTTTCTTTTTTAGTGAATTGCACCAATTTGTGACCAGACAAATAGCAAAAGGGACAATTAAATATGTCATCACTACTCAAAGGAATAATATTTTCTGTTGTGTCAACCTTCAACGTCGTATATTCAACCAAAGAGTTTAGTACGTTGGATGGCATACGTTGATCAACATCCCAATCGCCTGATTCGTACTGAAGACGTGTAAAAAAAAATGCGTTATTCAATGACTGATGGGTTTAGAGCTTATGATAATTTAGTAGTCCAATTTATTGAATATTATCAATTCTGAACCACTTCTTTAGATTCTATTAACAGTTAAGGCTACTTTAAATAAAAAAACTGGTTGATATGAAAAGCATAGCAACCAGTTTAATAGTATTAAAATAATTTAAACTGCGTCTGACAAACTTGTAAAGGTAAAATCTCTTACCTTCATATAAGGTATTAAGTTTCCATCAATACGAACTTGCTGACCAAGCGTTTCTAGATTATTAAGCATAATGATAGGACTTTCATTAAATCTAAAGTTCTTTACAGGATGCTTAATTTGTCCGTTTTCAATATAAAATGTTCCATCTCTAGTAAGTCCTGTAAACAGCAAGGTTTG
>CAZRDG010000331.1:0-2722 GCA_964598775.1 uncultured Lacinutrix sp. | reverse complement strand
ATAATATCTGTGTCTGATAGGCGTATAGTACTGTCTGTAAGGTCTATTATAAACAATGCACGAGTTCACAACTGGAACTGCATAATATCTGTGCCAAGGTCTATATACATAATGCCTATTATATACATTAATAAATCCTGTATAGTGTGAAAATCTGTTAAATCTGTTATAGTGAATATATAATCCACCAACTCTAACTACACGACCAAAATTGTTATAGCGTATTCTTACATCTCCAGCTTGTATTATACGTCCATAATAATCGTAATAAATTGGTACGTTTTCAATTTGAATTACAGCTCCGAAATCATCATACTGTACATAAGCATCGTAACTATATCCAGAGTTAAAGCTAATACTTACGCCTCGAAAATCTGCATAGGCACTAAAATTTGGACCATAACGATCTACATTAAAATCAAATTGTCCATCAGGAAATACTGCAAATTCAACACCTTGCTCAACAAATATGAAAGAATTACCATAACCTCTATCATAAAAATGTGTTCCTGTTTTGGTGGTTGCGGTTGCGAAAGCAGCTGCTCCTGTCAGAAGAAATACTGCTATTAATGTTCCTAATTTTTTCATAATTGTTTGTTTTAAGATTGAATACGCTTTGATATTTACAAACAACGTGCCAAAAAATAAAAGTGTAAATCAATTAGTTGAAAAACAGATAGATAAAAATGGAATTTATTAATTCACATTCTGTTTTATACACTAAAATGTAAAATTGGAAGTGATATATATATGAAGATATTTAAAATATGTTATTTTTATACAAACCAATCAACTCAAATGGAAAACAACAACGAGTTAAGTAATACATCTGACAAAGAAGGACTTGAAGAATTTTCATTAGAACCTAGTAGTGCACTATGCCAGAATTGCGAGAAAACGCATGATGTTGATTTTGAGTTTTGTCCTCATTGTGGTCAGCAAGCCAATGATAAACTTACGGTTGGCGTGTTGTTTTATAATACAATAGCCAACTATTTCTCCTTTGATGCTAGGTTTTTTAGAAGTTTTATTCCTCTTGTTTTTAGACCAGGACTTTTAGCCAAGCGATTTGTTAGTGGAAAACGATTAATGTATTTACATCCTGCTCAGATGTATTTGTTCATTTCAGTGATATTTTTCTTTTTGTTTTCTTTTAAAATACGTGAATACAATTCTAGTTTTGATAATGCATTGAAAAAAGGTTTTGAAACCGTTGAAAAAGATTCCATAGATGTTAATCCTATTGACTCAACAACTATTGCCAATTTAAGGAAACCCTTAAGTAATGATGGTTTATTATCTGGAATGTCAGAGGAAGAAAGACAAGAATTGGATTCTATTTTTGCAGTTGCTTCGAAACCGCAAAGTGTAAAAAACAATGTTACATTTGGCTATGATAGAGCAAAGTTAGATTCTTTAATTATTGCTGGTGCATCTGAAAACGAGCAGTTAAAAGCCGTAGGAATGGAAGATGATGCAGGTTTTCTAAAAAAAGCATTCTATAGACAACTCATTAAATTTCATAAAAATAAAGGAGGAGGTATCGTTCAAGCTCTTTTTGATACTATTCCTATTTCACTCTTTATTTTGCTTCCAATATTTGCAATGATTTTAAAAGTGTTTTTCTGGAGACGTGGTACTTTCGCGCATCATCTAGTCTTTAGCTTTTACTATTTTTCCTTTTTGTTTGTGACCATGAGCATCGTGTTAGCATTCAACTATTTTATTGTAGATATTCCTGATTGGATTGATTGGCTCATAATAATGTCAACTTTTTTCTATTTAGTCTTTGCTATGCGAACCTTTTATCAGCAAGGATTTATCATGAGCTTTATAAAGGCTAGTGTCGCAAGTTTTGTTTATATGATGTTTGTCTTACCTGTGGCAATGACAATTATGCTAGGACTGGCTTTTTTATTTTACTAAAGCTTTTCTTTTAAGTATTGTCCTGTAAAAGATTCATTGATGTTGATAATCTCGTCAGGCGTTCCTACAGCCATTAATGAACCACCATTTTCGCCACCTTCTGGCCCTAAATCAATGATATAATCTGCACATTTTATGAGCTCAAGATTGTGTTCAACCACAATGATGGAATGCCCTTTTTCAATCAAGGCATTAAAAGATTTAAGCAGCTTTTTAATATCGTGAAAATGTAAGCCAGTAGTAGGCTCATCAAAAATAAATAAGGCTGTTTCTTTGGCGTTTCCTTTACCTAAAAATGTAGCAAGCTTAATACGTTGGGCCTCACCACCAGAAAGCGTTGAAGAACTCTGACCGAGAGTGACGTAACCTAAACCAACATCTTGTAGAGGCTGTAATTTGTTTTTAATTTTTGTTTGTTCATGTTTATCAAAAAACGCAACAGCATCATCAATGGTCATGTTTAAAATATCGTCTATGGATTTATCATTAAATGTGACTTCCAAAACTTCTTTTTTGAAGCGTTTGCCTTTACAAGTCTCACATTCCAAATGAACGTCAGCCATAAACTGCATTTCAATAGTGACTTCACCTTCACCTTTACAGGTTTCGCATCGCCCACCATCAACATTAAAACTAAAGTGCTTTGCTTGATAAGCTCGAATTTTACTTAACTTTTGTTTTGAAAATAAAGCTCTTATGTCGTCATAAGCCTTTATATAGGTCACAGGGTTTGAACGCGAGATAAGAAGAAATTGAATTAGATAAATATAAATATGAATTAGAATCAAAAGTAATT
>CAZRDG010000330.1:0-2722 GCA_964598775.1 uncultured Lacinutrix sp. | reverse complement strand
ATCATAGGTTTAAAACGATTCATGGATTTTGTTCTTAAGGTTTGATAGCCTTTTGCTTTAACTTTCTCTTCTTGCAATTGAGCCAGTTGTTTTGCAATACCTTTATGTCGCTGCTCTGGTAAAACACCTCCAACCCAACTGTAAAAGGTCGTGCTGTTATAGCGATAACCTATTTTAAAAGCTACAAGTTGATTTTGATAATCACAAAGTACAATTAAGAGATTTTCTTTTTGGTGAATTCGGTCTTTGAAAAAATCTAATTTATAATCTTCAAAGATGGATTTGTAAACAACTAAGATGTCTTCAACTAATTCTTTTGAAGGAACACCTTCAATTATTTTAAAAGTAAACTTATCGTTTTCCATCCCATTCGGCATAAAATTGATCTAAGTACAGTTCCATAAACTGATGACGTTGCTTAGCAATACGCTTCCCAGTTTTGGTGTTCATTTTATCAGAAAGCAATAACAACTTTTCATAAAAATGATTAATGGTTGGCGCAGTAGACGTTTTATATTCTTCTTTGGTCATGTTCATATTTGGTTTAATGGAAGGATCAAACAAAGCTCTATTTTTAAACCCTCCATAATTAAAGCAACGAGCAATACCAATAGCTCCAATGGCATCCAATCGGTCTGCATCTTGAACTACATCTAATTCTGGTGAAGTGAATTTTTCACCTTCCTCCAATGATTTATTAAAAGAAATGTTTTCAATTATTTTAATAACCTGCTCAATCACAAAGCTATCTACATTGTGTTTAAACAAAAACTCTCTTGCCATTTTTGGTCCAATAGTGTCGTCACCATCATGAAATTTACTATCAGCAATATCGTGCAATAAAGCACCAAGCGCCACAACTAAAGCGTCAACTTTTTCACCTTTTGAAATAAGAATAGCATTATGATAAACTCTTAACGTGTGAAACCAATCATGACCACCTTCGGCATCTTTTAAAGTGGCTCGCACATAATTTTTAGTGGCTTCTATGATGCTGTTATTCGTCATAATTAATTTCGTTTATAATAGTTTGTTCAACCTGATTTGCCAATATAAGTGGTTCATCAGAATTAACTGGAATGGGTTGATGAACTTTAAATGTAATATGAGCACCTAAGCCCATTGGAAATTTTCCATAGCGCAATGTTTTCCAAGAATTATTAATTGAAATAGGCACAATTAAAGCGTTTGGCATATGATTCATCAATGTAATTAATCCTTTAGTTTTGAAAGGCTTTGGCTTACCTGTTCTGCTGCGTGTTCCTTCAGGAAAAATAACGGCTGCCCAATTGTTTTTATCCACGCGTTTAGCAAAGTCTTCAATCGCTTTAATTGATTCAATTGGCTTTTTTCTATCAATTAACACAGAACCTCCATGACGCAAATTGTAGGATACACTGGGAATCCCTTTACCTAATTCTTTTTTGCTAATAAATTTAGGATGATGTTTTCGCATGTACCACATTAAAGGCGAAATGTCATACATGCTTTGATGGTTAGCAACGATAATTAAAGGTTGGTTTGTATCAATCTGATAAGGATTGCTGAACGAAAATCGAGTTCCTAAAATATTTAAACAGCGCATCAACCAAAACTGTAAACAAATCACAACTCGTTTATGAGCTTGATAACCTAGTACATTAAAAGCAAACCATTGTATAGGATGAAAAATAACGAGAGTTAATCCGAAACAAATTAAATATAAAACGGTTAATGGATAAGCGAACAATTTAATCATGTTGTAAAAGTAATTCAATGACTATAATGCACAAAAAAACCACGAGAATTTCGTGGTTTAATTTTTTAATTGAAGTGAGCTTAACAATGTGTGTTGTAGGCATCAACTAAGTTTTCAGCAATTAACTCTGCTGGACGACCTTCAATATGATGACGCTCTAGCATGTGCACTAATTCTCCATCTTTAAACAATGCCATACAAGGTGAACTTGGTGGAAATGGAATCATAAATTCACGAGCTTTATCGGTTGCTTCTCTATCAACACCTGCAAAAACCGTTACTAAATGATCTGGACGCTTAGCGTTTTGTAAACTTTGTCTAGCTCCTGGACGTGCATTAGCTGCAGCACAACCACAAACTGAGTTTACAACCACTAAAGTCGTTCCTTCTTTAGCAATAGCAGCTTCAACCGCTTCAGCTGTATGTAATTCTTCAAAACCTACTTTTGTAAGGTCTTCACGCATTGGTTTTACTAATTCTGCTGGATACATATTTTTATTTTTAAGAATTATTAATTTTGACTGCAAAGATACTGAAAAGTCTTCAGTAGGCAGTGTTCAGTAAACAGTCTTTTAACTAAACTTTAGTTTTTTGAAGAGAATACCACTTAACAACAAACTCCTGAACATAAATTAGCAATATGTAACAAAGAACAAATAAAATCAACTAACAATAGTATATTTGAAAACAATTAAAAAGATTAATAGTACATGAGTGTATCAAAATGGATTGGAGCTTCGCTAGGTTGGTCGTTTGGAGGACCAATTGGAGCCATAATAGGATTGGCATTAGGTAGTTTTATTGATGCAATGACTCCCTCGTTCGATGAAATGAAGGAAGCGCTCAATCTCGCCTCCAAGTCCGGTATTCACCGCCTTATCTCGGCACTCGAGGAACGCGGCTTCATTCGTCGTCTCGCGCACCGTGCCCGGGCGCTTGAAGTGTTGAAAATGCCCGACCAGTACATAGAACTGCAACTTGGCC
>CAZRDG010000329.1:0-2727 GCA_964598775.1 uncultured Lacinutrix sp. | reverse complement strand
CAAACGATTATCTGAAAAACAATTGTTGGAATACGCTTATGCTTATGAACAAGCATCCAAGAAAAGGCGTACACCGAAAAACTATGATTAATTAATCACGGCATTAATTTTTTCCCACAAGTCATTGTCAAATGTTGAAAGCGCAAAATTTTCGTCTTCAGCTGCATCTCCCATTCTAATCACTACCAGTTTTTTACTAGGTACGACATAGATTTTTTGGTCATTTTTACCCAATGCAGCATACATGTCATCTGGAGCATTAGGAATAAGTTTACCTGGAAATTCAAGTTGTGATTGCGGTAAATGAAATGATGATTTACCATTTAACCACCACAAATATCCATAAGCCTCATTAATATTTTGTGAGGTGTTTGTGGCCTCATTTAAAAAGCTTTCTGAAACAATAATATCATCTTCCCATTTCCCTTTTGCATAGATTAAGAGCCCAAACCGAGCCATACTTCTTGTATTGCTCCAATATACACTCAAATCGCCAAGTGGAATCCAAATTCCAGACATACCAATTCTATCTCTTAATTTGGCATTAAAATAGGAAGACCATGTTGAATTACTCGCTTCTGCAATCACATCTTGCATTTTTACATATACATTGTGATAAGCCCAACGGTCTCCAGCATCTGCAATATATTGCAGATTTTCTGCAGATACATTATCACCTAAACTATCATCTAATCCAGAATCCATAGACAATAAGTTTTTGCATGTAATAAGATTTTCTTTCTCTAAAGATGCACTTGTCCAGCTAGTACCTAAGTAGTCCGACACCTTGTTGTTTATATTTAATAAGCCTTCATCTTGAGCAATTCCCGAAACCGTTGAGGTTAGTGTTTTTCCTGCACTAGCCCAATACCAAGAAGCCGAAGAAGAATGCTCGTTTAAATAACGCTCAATCACAATTTTGCCATTGTAAAGAATGATAAAACTTTTAGTGTTTTTTTCATCCAGGAAATTAATTAGTGGTTCAATTTCATCAGAATTCCAGCCCAAATCATTTGCTGATTCGGTTTCCCAAAGGTCACTATTATTTGGTGGAAAATAAATTTCAATGTCTTCAATTGGATTATTATCAGAATTACGATCATCATTAGAAGAGCAGGTAAAAAGCAATATAAATGCTAAAAAGTAGATTGAGGTTTTCATAATTGAGCTTTTATTTATGACTATCAAATATATGAAAGGTTTAACAATGTAAATCATTATTGACAATCATTACGTATCTTTGCAGCCTTAAAATTAGGTATGAGAACAAAATCACTTAAAAAGAATAAAATCAATGTGGTAACTCTTGGTTGTAGTAAAAATGTTTATGACAGCGAAGTGTTAATGGGACAACTGAAAGCCAATGGTAAAGACGTTGTACATGAAGAAGAAGGTAATATTGTAGTGATAAATACTTGCGGTTTTATCAATAATGCTAAAGAAGAAAGTGTAAATACCATTTTGGAATTTATGCAAAAAAAGGAAGCTGGAGATGTTGATAAAGTATTTGTAACCGGTTGTTTGAGTGAGCGTTATAAACCTGATTTGCAAAAAGAAATTCCAAATGTAGATCAATATTTTGGTACCACAGAATTACCAAGTTTACTAAAAGCTTTAGGAGCAGATTACAAACATGAACTTATAGGTGAACGTTTAACCACTACACCAAAAAATTATGCATACTTAAAGATTGCGGAAGGTTGTGATAGACCTTGCAGCTTTTGTGCTATTCCTTTAATGCGTGGAAATCATAAAAGCACACCAATTGAGGATATTGTGGTTGAAGCTGAAAAGTTAGCAGGGAATGGTGTAAAAGAATTGATTTTAATAGCGCAAGATTTAACCTATTATGGTTTAGATTTATATAAGAAACGAAATTTAGCCGAATTACTAGAAGCTCTAGTTAAGGTTGAAGGTATTGAATGGATTCGTTTACACTATGCATTTCCAACAGGCTTTCCAATGGATGTGTTGGATGTGATGAATCGTGAGCCTAAAATTTGTAACTATTTAGATATTCCTTTGCAACATATTAGTGATTCAATTTTAAAGAGTATGCGAAGAGGAACCACAAAGGAAAAAACGACCAAGCTCTTAAACGAGTTTAGAGCAAAGGTTCCTGAAATGACTATTAGAACGACATTGATTGTTGGTTATCCGGGAGAAACAGAAGAGGATTACCAAACGCTTAAAGAATGGGTTCAAGCGATGCGTTTTGAGCGTTTAGGATGTTTTACCTATTCGCATGAAGAAAACACACACGCTTATAACTTGGAAGACGATGTACCAGAAGAAGTGAAACAAGAGCGTGCCAATGAAATCATGGAAATTCAATCTCAAATCTCTTGGGAACTCAATCAAGAGAAAATTGGTAAGGAGTTTAAAGTGGTTATTGATAGAAAAGAAGGCGATTATTTTGTTGGACGTACCGAATTTGATTCACCAGATGTTGATAACGAAGTACTCATTGATGCAACAAAGACTTATCTAAAAACAGGGGAATTCACCAAAGTGATAATAACTGATGCAGCTGACTTTGATCTTTATGGTGACGTAGTATAAAGTTGAATTGTAGGATAAAGAAAAATCAATTAAAAAAGTGACTTTATTGCATATAAGGCGTCATAAATATTAAAGACAACTTAAAATGAATAAAGCTAGGCAACATAATAAAAATAGAATCGTATTTCTATTTGTCATATGTTCAATTTTACTTGTAATACTTAT
>CAZRDG010000328.1:0-2732 GCA_964598775.1 uncultured Lacinutrix sp. | reverse complement strand
AACAACTCAATAAACACTTGATCAAACTCGTCCAATCGTTGTGAGTAACCACTTTCCTGCAAAGGTATATTGGCATCTTGTATTGAGGCTCTCAAAGAAACTTTATCATTCAACTTGCCAGAAATTTGCAAATCTAATTCACTATTAAGTACAGAGTTTTGATTATTACCAATGGTTACACCACGCGAAATACTTCCAGAAGTAGTTAAGCCATCAAAAGGAATAAAAGTTCTTCGATCACTTGGTTGAGATAATTGATAAAGCTTATTTAAATTGTCTGTATTATCAACAATTATGGATTCATCAAGCTGTTTATACGTTTTAGTCAAGAACTCAGGAAACCGTAAATAATCAATAATTATGGAATCAGTATCAATCGGTTTTCTGAAAGTTAAAAGAGCTTTTTTAAAATCAATGCTATAATACGTACTATCAATGATGCTGTTGTCTTTCTTTTTTAATAAAAACCAACTGTTGTTGATGCTTACCGAATCTATTTTAATAGAGTCACTTACCGCTACTTTTTTACTTCGGTAATTAGAAGTTTGGTCTTGTGCATAAAGACAACAACCAACAAGAAAAATGAGTAAAGTAAGGTATAACTTCATGTAGTACATTAAACTAAAAACATATCAAATTATTTTGTTGATAGTTTTCGTTAAAACTGCTTTAAATTAATAGTGTAAAAGTAACGCATTATTTATTTTAGCTGAAAGGTATATAAATTAAAAAGATTCCCATTTTCATGGGAAATAAATATGAAAATAATCTCATATAACGTTAATGGTATAAGAGCAGCAATTAATAAAGGCTTTATAGAATGGCTTAAAAGTGCAAATCCAGATGTGATTTGTTTACAAGAAATAAAGGCTATGGAAGAGCAACTTGATCTTTCAGTTTTTGAAGAAGCTGGTTACAAATATCAATATTGGTTTAGCGCTCAAAAAAAAGGATATAGTGGTGTTGCTATATTAAGTAAGACAAAACCTAATCATGTTGAGTATGGAACTGGAATAGAATCTATGGATTTTGAAGGCAGAAACTTAAGAGCCGACTTTGATGGTATTTCTGTAATGAGTTTGTATTTGCCCTCTGGAACAAACGATTTGAGATTGCAGCATAAACTCGATTATATGGATATGTTCCAAGACTATATTAACGAGTTGAAACAAACCATACCGAACTTAGTTATTTTGGGTGATTATAATATTTGCCACGAAGAAATTGACATTCACAATCCAAAAATGAAAAACGTTTCTGGATTTCTTCCAGTAGAACGCGAGTGGATTGGAAAGTTTATAGATAGTGGTTTTATTGACGCTTTCCGGTTTTTACATCCTGAAAAACAGGAATATAGCTGGTGGAGTTATCGTGCCAATGCAAGAGCCAACAACAAAGGTTGGCGTTTAGATTATGCAATGGTTGCACAACCACTACAAGAAAATATCAAAAGAAGCGTTATACTCACCGAAGCAGTGCATAGTGACCATTGCCCAATTTTAGTAGAAATCAATTAAAACAATCTAACAATGATAAAAAAAAGTGTATTAATAGCATTAACATTAGTATTGGCTGCCTCATGCGTGTCGCCAAAAGTTTACAAAGAATTGGAAGATAAATATGCCAATTTAAAGAAAGAGCATCGTAACCTTACAGATGCTCATGATGAATTAATGCAAGCCAAGTCCAAGCTTGAAAATGAAATGGCTGCATTGCAAAATAATTATGACAAGACCTTGATGCAACGTGATAAATTGCAAAGCGATTACAATGCACTTAAATCTAATTATGATAATTTAAAAGCCTCGTATGATGCTTTAGAAAAAAACAGTTCGGCAGCCATAGCTGAAAACTCAAAGAAAAACAGAGAGCTTTTAGCTCAGCTTGAAGCTAAAGAACAAGCCCTTGCTGCTGAAAATGCTAGGTTAGAAGCGCTTAAAAAGCAATTGGAAGACAGATCAAATAGAATTGCTGAACTTGAAAGTGTTATTGCAGCAAAAGATAAAGCAATGACAGATTTAAAGAATGCTATTTCAAGAGCATTGACTGATTTTGAAGGTAAAGGCTTAACCGTTGAGCTTCGTGATGGCAAAGTGTATGTGTCTATGGAAAACAAATTGTTATTCCAATCTGGAAGTTGGGCAGTTGGAAGCCAAGGTCGTCAAGCTGTTCAGCAGCTTGGTAGTGTGTTGGCTGATAATCCAGACATTGCCATTTTAATTGAAGGTCATACAGACAATGTACCTTATACAGGAAATGGACAACTAAGTGGCAACTGGGATTTATCTACAAAACGCGCAACAGCTATTGTAAATATACTAAGAGAGAATGCTAATATTAATCCAGAGAATTTAACAGCTGCAGGACGAGGTGAATATGCTCCTGTGGCAACAAACGATACAGCTGAAGGCAAAGCCAAAAATAGACGTATTGAAGTGATTTTAACACCAAAGTTAGATGAACTTTCTAAACTGTTAAACGATAATTAGGAATAAGTGAGGTTTTATAATAAAGTAAAAAATGTAATTCCTGAGCTCTATTTAATATTGGCTGTGCTGAATTATTGGTCGTTAACAGCTTCATTATTAAATCCTATTGCAATAAGTTTATTGCTTGTTTTAGTATATCAAATTATAACAAGAAATAGAATTTTGGGTATTGTAATTGCTACTGTACTTATTTTAGCAAGTGGTTATCTCATTTTAGCCTTATTATCTGAGTTATCTGAATTT
>CAZRDG010000327.1:0-2741 GCA_964598775.1 uncultured Lacinutrix sp. | reverse complement strand
TAGGACGACGTTGGTTTGGAGATAGATTTGATTTTGAAAATGATAAAACTTTTAATTTTGAATTTGAAAACATAGTCACTACCCAACCCATAAATTTAAAAGTCTATGCTGCAGCAGTAGGTGAGGTAACTACTTCAATGCAGTTAAAAGTGAATGGTGTCAATGTTGATAATTTTGCATTTCCTGCAATTGATGAACCTATTTTGGCCACACAAGATGTTTATATTGGAAACTTCAACGTAAATTCCTCTGAAATTTCTGTCAATTTAAACTATAACAATAATGGTAATCCTTCTTCAGTAGGATATTTAGATTATATTTCAATTGAAGCCACACGAAACCTCATACATACTGGAAATCAATTCATATTCAAGAAAAATAATGTGGTGACAGAAAGTGGGATTGGAGAATATACCATTTCAAACGCTTCGGATATCACACAAGTTTGGGACATAACAGACAAATACAATGTTACTAGAAAGCTTAATGCAGATGGAAATTCCTCTTTTAATTTTAAAGCACAATTGGGGGAGTTGAGGTATTATTTGGCAGTTGATCCATCAGATTATTTTGAACCAAAACGTGATTCAAATTCAAGAGTTGCAAATCAGAATATTAAAGGAACAGTTTTTAATAATAGTACAGGTAATTTTCAAGACATCGATTATATCATTGTAACCAGAAATGATATGGTGTCACAAGCCGAACGATTAGCGCAAATTAATCGAGATCAATATGGTTTAAATGTTAAAGTGTATCACTTACAAGACATATATACTGAGTTTAGCTCAGGTAATCAAGATGTTTCAGCTATTAGAAACTTTATTAAGTATGTATATGATAACGCAAGTACACCTGAAAACAGAATAAAATACCTATGTCTATTTGGTGATGCGTCATTTGATTATAAAGATCGAATTTCCAATAATACCAATGTTGTACCATCCTGGCATGCATTAGAAAGTTTTAGTTTGTCTAGCTCATTTGTTTCTGATGATTTTTTTGGCATGATGGATGAAAATGAAGGCTCAATGCAAACATCAGATAAACTCGATATTGCTGTTGGTAGAATTTTAGCTGATACTCCACAAAGAGCTAAAGAGCTCGTAGATAAAATACAATCATATTACGTTGAAGAAGCTTACGGAAGTTGGAGAAATAACATCATAACAATTTCTGATGATGTTGATCAATCATGGGAAACTGTGTTACAAAGCACTACAGATGATATTGGACAAACAATAACACAAAACAAACCATTTATTAATGTAACCAAAATTCATTCAGATTCATTTACTCAAGAATCTACGGCTGGAGGTGAGCGATATCCAGCTGTAAATAAAGCCATATTTGATGCGATTGAAGTTGGTGCTTTAGTGGTTAATTATTTTGGTCATGGAGGAGAAGATGGAATTGCAGGTGAACGTATATTTGATAAAATAAATGCTCAAGAATTAAAAAATCCATGTAAGCTTAACTGTTTTGTAACAGTTACCTGTGAGTATACAAAGTTTGATAATCCGCTTAGAGCAACTGCAGGCGAATATTTATATTGGAATAAAGAAGGTGGAGCAATTGGTTTAATTACAACAACAAGACAAATTTTTGTTAGTGTCGGTGTAGCTTTCAATGTCGTATTAGAAGAATATTTGTTTGCTTTTGGTTCAAATGAGTATCCTTCTATGGCTGAGGCATTAAGGCTTACAAAAAATGATCAAACCATTTCAGGAATAGCACAGAGAAGATTGGTATTTTTTATTGGTGATCCTGCCATGAAACTTGCTTTTCCTAAACCAAATATCGTTTTAACCGAAATTAATGATGTTCCTATCACTGGAGATACAGATGTGCTGCAAGCCCTTAGTCGTGCAAAAATAGAAGGCGAAGTAATTGATGAGTTCGGCAATCCAATGCCTAATTATAATGGTGTGCTATCAGCTACCATCTATGATAAAGAAATTCAACGTTCAACACTTGGCAACGACGGAACAACTCAAAATGGACAATTGATTATATTAGACTTTAATACACTTGGTGAAACTATTTTTAGAGGGCAAGCCACTATAACAAACGGAAAATTTGAGTTCGATTTTATTGTCCCAAGAGATATTGGTATTCCAGTCGGAACTGGAAAAGTTAGTTTTTACGCAAAATCCTCAACACCATTAGAGGATCAAGCAGGATCAAATTTTGATATTAAAATAGGAGGACTTAATGAAAATGCACCTGAAGACAACGAAGGACCAACTATTACTTTGTTTATGAATGACGAAAACTTTATTTCGGGTGGTATCACAAATGAAGCACCAACACTGCTTGCAAAACTACAGGATGAAAACGGGATAAATACAGCGAGTGGTATTGGTCACGATATTATTGCTATCCTTGATGGCGATGAGGCCAATCCTTTTAAATTAAATGACTATTATCAAAGTGATGTAGATAATTATCAAGCTGGAAAAGTAACCTATCCATTTCGCGATTTAGAACCAGGTTTGCATACCTTAACCTTCAAAGCTTGGGATGTTTACAACAATTCATCAACCTCTGAGATACAATTTGTGGTTTATAACCAAAATGAATCGCTTGTTATCGAAAATGTATTGAATTATCCAAATCCTTTTGTTAATTACACAGAATTTTGGTTCAATCACAATAGTTCAGGTGTTTTAGACGTTTCAGTACAGATATTCACTGTTTCTGGAAAATTGGTCAGAACAATCAATGGTCAAACACTTGGA
>CAZRDG010000326.1:0-2747 GCA_964598775.1 uncultured Lacinutrix sp. | reverse complement strand
CTCCTTCTGAATTGCATGCAACTTTAATTCATCCTCAAATTGAAATAAAAACATCAGATGCACGTGAAATTTTGCCTAAACAAGTATCTTTAAAAGACGCTACTGCTCAATGGGCAAATGTTGGAAGCCTAATACATGCTTTGCATACAAGTGATTATAAATTAATTCATAGGTCACTTCAAGACATCATTGTTGAGCCTCATAGAAAACAACTCATTCCATATTTTGACGATGTTAAGTTTGCTGCATTAGAAGCTGGAGCACTTGGCTGTGCTATTTCGGGTTCTGGACCATCCATTTTTGCATTAAGTCAAGGTAAAGAAACAGCTTTAAAAGTTGAAAACGCTATGCACATGGTGTACTCAAAGACAAGTATAGAATTCAACACATTCGTTTCAGATATTAATATACAAGGCATTAAAATCCTCAAATCATAATACATTATGAACTATTATTCTCTCAATAAAAAAGCACCTGTTACATCGTTCAAAGAAGCTGTTGTAAAAGGACTTGCTCCAGACAGAGGTTTATATTTTCCTGAATGTATAACACCTTTATCCAAGAATTTTTTTGAAAATTTAGAGAACTATTCAAATGCCGAAATTGCGTACGAAGCCATTAAACAATTTGTTCTACCAGAAATTCCAGATGCTGAATTAGAGCAAATCGTTAAGGAGACTTTGTCTTTTGATTTTCCTGTTGTTCAGTTAAATGAAAGAATATCAACTTTAGAATTATTTCATGGGCCAACTATGGCTTTTAAAGATGTAGGAGCAAGATTTATGGCAAGGTGTCTAGGGTATTTTAATAAAAATAATAAAAATCAAGTAACCGTTTTGGTTGCAACATCTGGAGATACGGGAGGTGCAGTTGCTAATGGATTTCTTGGCGTAAAAGGCGTAAATGTTGTTATCCTATATCCAAGCGGAAAAGTGAGTGATATTCAAGAAAAACAGTTGACAACCTTAGGTCAAAATATAACTGCTCTTGAAGTTGATGGCGTTTTTGATGACTGCCAAGATATGGTAAAGCGTGCTTTCCTAGATGAAGAATTAACTAGTATAATGCAGTTAACATCTGCAAACTCCATTAATGTTGCGCGTTGGCTACCGCAAATGTTTTACTTTATGTTTGCTTACAAACAACTAAAGCATAAATATAAAAATATTGTGTTTTCAGTACCTAGTGGAAATTTTGGAAATGTTTGCGCTGGAATGATGGCTCAACAACTAGGTTTGCCTATTAAGCATTTTGTAGCTTCAAATAATGAAAATAATGTGGTTACAGAATACTTAAAAACTGAACATTATGACCCAAAGCCTTCGGTGCAAACCATCAGTAATGCTATGGATGTTGGGAATCCGAGCAATTTTGTAAGAATACAGGAAATTTATAAAAATGATTTCAACCTACTACAAAATAACCTTTCTTCATTTAGTTTTTCAGATGCTGAAACTAAAAAAGCAATGTTAGAAATTTACAACGATTACGGCTATGTGGCAGATCCTCATGGTGCTGTTGGGTATCTTGGAGCTAAAGCCTTTTTGAAAACAAATCCTGAGAGTCATTGTGTGTTTTTAGAAACTGCCCATCCAACTAAATTCTTAGATGTTGTTGAAGCGGTAATAGAAACAAAGGTCGAGCTTCCTGAGCAAATTCAGTCTGTAATGAATAAGGAAAAGTCGTCAATTAGAGTTAAGGATTATGATGATTTAAAAGTCTTTTTAAAAAGTAATCATTAAAAAATGGTACTTTAGTATTCCCTCATTCTACATCACCGAAATTAGCTTATTTATACTAAATATTAAATAATGCTATTTCAATTGAAACCAACTAAACACTCATTCTTTTTTATTTTATCTGTTAGTTTACTTTTTGTTTCCTGTAAAAAGTCACAAACTGAAGATAATCAATTACAAATTCAAGGACTAACCGAACCTGTTGAAATCATTAGAGATCAATGGGGAATTAACCACATTTATGCTAAAAACCAAAAAGATCTATTCTTTGCACAAGGCTATGCAGCTGCTAAAGATCGCTTATTTCAGTTTGAAATCTGGAGACGACAAGCCACTGGAACCGTTGCTGAAATACTAGGAGAACGAGAACTTAAACGTGATATTGGAACTCGACTATTCAAGTTTCGTGGCGATATGACTACAGAAATGAACCATTATCACGACGATGGAGAAGAAATAATTACTGCTTATACAGATGGTGTTAACGCTTACATTGACGAGATATTAAAAACACCTCAAAACCTACCACTAGAATTTAAACTGCTCAATATTAAGCCAGAAAAATGGACGCCTGATGTTGTTATATCAAGACATCAAGGTCTTTTAGGCAATATAGACGAAGAACTTCAAATTGGACGAGCTGTTTCAAAGATAGGCTCTGAACGTGTGAAAAAATTGACTTGGTTTCATCCAAAAGATCCAGACATCAATTTAGACCCTAAAATCAATGGAGATCTATTAAGTCATAATATTTTAGAGCTCTATCATGCTTATAGGCAAACTGTAAAATTTCAGCCTGAAGATGTGATTCCAGAATACAGAAAAACAGAAAGTGTAACCACATTACTTCAAATGAACGAAACAGATAACGATTCATTAGCTATTGGAAGTAATAATTGGGTGGTGAGTGGTGATTTAATGAAAGATGGAAACACCTATATGGCTAACGACCCACATCGTCGCATTGCTGTACCTTCTTTAAGATATATGGCTCATTTAGTAGCTCCT
>CAZRDG010000325.1:0-2786 GCA_964598775.1 uncultured Lacinutrix sp. | reverse complement strand
GTATTTCTGTATCTCGTGTTGGTGGTAACGCTCAGATTAAATCAATGAAAAAAGTAGCTGGAACATTAAAATTGGATCAAGCTCAATTCCGTGAATTAGAGGCGTTTGCTAAGTTTGGTTCTGATTTAGATGCATCTACTTTAAATGTAATCGAAAAAGGAAAACGTAACGTTGAAATTTTAAAACAAGCACAAAACGACCCTTATACAGTTGAAGATCAGATTGCAATTATTTATGCAGGTTCAAAAAACTTGTTGAGAGACGTTCCTGTTGAAAAAGTAAAAGAATTTGAACGTGATTATATCGAGTTTTTAAAAGCGAAACACTCAGATGTTTTAGCAACTCTAAAAGCTGGAAAATTAACTGATGAAGTTACAGATACTTTAAGTACTGTTGCAAAAGATTTATCAGGAAAATATAGAGCATAACAATTATCGCTCTGAGAGTTAATCAAGGAGTCTTTTAACATTCGAATAAAATTAGAGAATGGCAAACTTAAAAGAAATACGTAACAGAATATCATCGGTGTCTTCAACGATGCAGATTACCAGTGCCATGAAAATGGTATCTGCTGCAAAATTGAAAAAGGCTCAAGACGCTATTACAGCTATGCGACCTTATGCAGATAAGTTAACTGAACTTTTACAAGGTTTGAGTGCAACTTTAGATGCAGATTCTGGAAGTAAATATGCAAATCAACGTGAGGTTAAGAAAGTTTTATTAGTTCCAATCACATCCAATAGAGGATTAGCTGGAGCCTTTAACTCTAACATCATAAAAGAAACTACTAAACTAGTTGCTGAAACGTATGCAAATCAAGAGGTATCTTACCTAACTATTGGTAAGAAAGCAAATGACGCTTTTAAAAAATCTAAAAAAGTAATTGCAAATAAAAGTGAGGTATACGATGACTTAACTTTTGATAACGTAGCAGAAATTGCGGAGTCTTTAATGGATAAATTTGTTTCTGGTGAAGTTGATAAAGTAGTTTTAGTATATAACAAATTCAAAAATGCAGCCACACAAGAAATTATGACTGAGCAGTTTTTACCAATTGTTCCAGTTGAAGGCGATGCCAATGTGAATTTAGATTATATTTTTGAACCATCAAAAGTTGAAATCGTTGAGCAATTAATCCCGAAGTCTTTAAAAACGCAACTTTATAAAGCTATTAGAGACTCATTTGCGAGTGAACATGGTGCACGTATGACAGCAATGCATAAAGCAACTGATAACGCAACAGAGTTAAGAGATCAGCTTAAATTGACTTACAATAAAGCGCGTCAAGCTGCAATTACCAATGAAATCCTTGAAATAGTTGGTGGAGCAGAAGCATTGAATAACTAAAACGATTTGCTAAACTAGTTTTAGCTTCTCTTTATTATATAGCCTTACTTTATTTAGTAAGGCTTTTTTTATGGCACAACTCTTGATTTTGTATCTTTATAATAAGTTTACAAAAATGAAATTAGTCAAACATATATTAGGTCTAGTCATACTTACATTTATTATGGGAAGTTTTTCACAATGTTCTAGTGCTCAAAAATTACAAAAAGAAGCACCAACAACATTTGGGGAAGTTTATTTTCAAAAATGGGTTTCAGGAATGGCGCAAGGACCTTCCGGAATTAATATTTTTATTGAAATAAAGAATGCCAATGTGCAATTAGATAGTGTCTATTTTAGAGGTAAAGGCACTAAATTGGATATGGTTAATTCAAATAAATTCCTATACGTAGGAAAGTTTGTTTCAAAATCAACTGAAATAAGAGATGTCATTATGCATGGAGATGCAACACAAGAATTTGGCAACAAAGCTCCTGAAATACCTGCGAAATTACCATTTGAATTGGCTCCAGACGAATGCGTTATAAGTTATTCGGTGAATAACAAAACAAAATACTTTAAGCTTACGGATATTAAAGAAAAAGAGTCGAAAGACCATCCTATGTAAGAAAATCCATTAATAACTAATGTTGCATAACGTTAACTAATAATGTACTTTTAGTGATGTTAAAATCTAACTTTTGAGCGCATTCCAAAAACTCTTTAAGCAGACATTTATTTATGGTTTAGCAACTGTTTTACCCAGAATGCTTAGCTTTTTGCTAGTTCCATTATATACAACAAAAGGTGTTTTGTCTTCAGTTGCAGAGTACGGCGAAATTTCGGTAATATTCTCCTATTTTGTAATCTTTAATGTGGTTTTGGCTTATGGAATGGAAACAGCTTTTTTTAGATTCTTTAATAAAGAAGAAAATAAAGAAGAAGTTGTAGGCACGTCCACAATTTCATTAATACTGTCTTCATTGGGCTTTTTTGTATTGGCTTTAATTTTCCAAAACCAAATAGCTTCCTTTATTAATATTGATGTAAAATATATCAATCTAGTTATTTGGACGTTACTATTAGACGCCTTGGTTATTATTCCTTTTGCCTGGTTAAGGGCTAATGAAAAACCAAAACGATATGCAATTATTAAAATACTTAATGTTGTCATTAATCTTGGGCTCAATTTATTCTTTCTGTTAGCCCTAAAAAAATTAGCATTAAGCAATTCTTTTTTTGAGAGCATATATAAACCTAATTTTGAGATTAGCTATATTTTCATTGCCAATCTTATAGCGAGCGCAGTAACTCTGGTATTAATGCTATCATTTTATGCAAAGGTCAAGTTTGTATTTAATTCTAAATTATGGAAATCCATGTTTCGCTATGCGTTTCCAGTTCTCGTAGCTGGAATAGCTTTTTCAATAAATGAAACATTCGATAGGATTTTACTTAAA
>CAZRDG010000324.1:0-2794 GCA_964598775.1 uncultured Lacinutrix sp. | reverse complement strand
GTCATTAGCTTAGAAACACACCAAACTGAGCTTTGGCAACGTTATAAAAACAAATATGAAGGGAACTAAAAGTTCCTTTAATATGAATAAAAAAGGCGAGCTAAATAGCTCGCCTTTTTTATTTTAATAGTACTCAAAATAATCAGTTCTTTTATATTCTCCATTAACAAAATTCATAACTTCTGTTGGATACATATCGCTATTGTATTGATAAGTATAGGTCTGATTATAGCTTGAATTTTGAACGAAATCTTCAAATACTATACTTAAAATATTATTATCTGCTGAATATGCCATATTATGGTCTACATGGCTTCCAATTATAGTATGTTCTTTTAAAAAAGCATGTCCAGTCAATCCTTTTTTATAAGGGTTTATTTTGTCATCATAAGTTAATATTATTCTTCTAAAAGGTACAACTATCGTGCTGCCAGGAGTTTTTGTTTCAATATAAATTTCAATGGGATTATTTTCTTCATATTGATATGTTTTTAAATAAGTTAATTCATCTGTTCCACTAGTATTATCATATCCTTTTATAGACAGAAGCTTTGTGTAAGTATCATCTTCAAATTCATATACAGAATAGAACGGAGTTGGCTCTCCAAGCTCATATGTGTTGGCAATCATAAGGTTATTACTATATGTGAATCCTATATAATTCGAGATACTAGCGTCGCTGCCTCCACCATATCCAACTAAAACATCATCTTCATAATAAAAACCTGTTGCGCCAAAACCTTCTACGATGCTTTCTATTAAACCACTATCAGTATAAGAATATGCTCTTGTAGTTACTAAAGTACCGTAACAGGAACTATATTTCTCAATAATTTTACCTTGGTCGTCAAAATCAGCAAAATCACCTTCACACTCTGTAGGTGTATTAAAAAACACATAATTAACTTGTTTCAATGTTAACTCTTGAGTTGGTTCAGATTCATTGACATTTTCATTGGAGCAGCTGAAAGCAAAAAATAAAAGAAGTAACGACGAGTAATATCTATTCATAAATTATATATTTTAATTACTGACTGCAATAACCGTCAATAATATCTTGAACGGTCGGGTTGTAGGCATTATGAGAAATAAAAATATTTTCTGGACTAAAGTTTCCACTATTAAAAAGACCTTGCACTCCACAAAAATCTGACAACACATCATTCCCTCTTATATCTTCTGTAGAATGATTAAGAACTGTATCAAAGTAAAACTCAGAGTTGATTTCATTTAAAGCTGAAAGCGCATCTAAATTTAATAGTTTTGGATTATCTCCAAATCTTATGTAACTAATATAACCTGATAGCCCTATTGACGATAATTTATTTAGTCCTTCTAAATTTACTAGCTCTGCATTACCATGAATATCTAAGGTTTGAAAATCATTTGGATTTCCACCAATATTCTCAAGTGCATCAAGTCCAGATAAATCTTCCAATTTATTACAGTTATAAATCATCAAACCATTAACAGAGGTTATGCTTTGCAATCCATTCAATGAAGTCAGGTTATTTGCCTTAATTCTTAACCAACCAGGGTTGTCATTTGAGTTGGAAACAAATACTTGATTTATAGTTGAAAGAGGAGATAAATCAACAATATCATCAATTGCTCCAAAAATGTCACCAATAACTAGTGAGCCATCTATTTTAGAGTAGCACATAGCACCGAAATCATCAACCTCTTGTTGGTTTTTTAAAATAACTTGACCAACAAAAGTCCCATTATCACAAGCTTGTTCTTCTGACTGAATTACGTTTTCATTAGTGCAACTAAAAAAATACAATGTAAGGAATAAAAAAAGAATAGCCCTTTTCATATCATAGTAGATTTAAAATTTAAATTACAAAAATTAATTTAAATGACCTACAGTTACTTTACTATCATCGTACTATCAGGTACTTTAAACATGTCTTCATTAGGCACTTCTTTTGAAAGTTTCACATTTACAAAATTCACAGCGTTTCTAAACGTTGTTGGCTTATTGTTTTCGTAATTATACCATGATAAGGTTTTAGGTAACAAAAGCCCATTCACTTCCTGCCAATCACTATATTTTATAAAATGAAATTCTTTGCCTTTTTCCTTTGAGAAATAAGTTACTGTATAGCCTAGCCACTCCATCTTATAAGTTTCTGGATGATAGTACAAGATGTATTCATCTTCTGGCGACTCTCCTACTCCAGCCTCATACGAAATTAATACGCCAGGATAAGTTGTACCTTCAAACTCTAAGGGCACGGATTCGGAATAATTAATACCATCATCACCCAACACAAATGGCATGGCATAAAAATAAAACATCAAGTTATAATAAAACTTTGGGTTAGATTTATAGGTAACAGTATCCAAATTCTTCAACCAAACATTTTCGCCATCAAACCCTAATAAATGATGTTCAGAAGCAATTAAGGATTTTCTACTTTTTAAAGCAACATTATATACGTCATTAACCACAGGTTTTTCAATTTCATAATATAAATGCTGCATTGTATTCCAAGCATCAATGCCACCATGAGCATTTAAAATTTTTGACATGGTTTCTGGATAAATGGTTGTGCTTATATTCAACTCGACATCTTTGTAATCTATAGTTTTTGACTCCTGCTTACAAGCCATTAATGCGAATAGAGACATAACAATTAGCAATATATTTTTCATTTTTAATGGTTTTAGTTGAAAGCTTTGTCGTTTACTAAGGTAGTTAATTACTTTTATTATTTACTTTTGTGTTTCTATGGTAAATATGATTTCAAGTATACAAAATCCGTTAATAAAATCCTTATTTCAACTT
>CAZRDG010000323.1:0-2796 GCA_964598775.1 uncultured Lacinutrix sp. | reverse complement strand
GTAATAATCCCATTTTTAGCCTTTATTAATTATTGGACATCTTGGCACTATCAATGGTTTTGGTGGCCAATGTTAGGTTGGGGAATTGGCTTATTAATTCATGCTTATAAGGTGTATGTAAATGATGGTATGTTTGGACGTAACTGGGAACGCAGAAAGATTGAAGAGTTTATGCGTGAAGATGAGGAAAATAATCGTTGGAATTAAAAGTAAGTATCATGGACTATTCAAATAAAGACCGCAAATATTTAAAAGCTAGACAAAGAGTTGAAAAACTAAAGGCTTTTTATACACACCTGACAGTTTATATAGTAGTTAATGGAGCTATTTATGCGTTTAAAATTATAAGAAACTTAAGCCGAGGAGAATCATTTGAAGAAGCTTTTTTCGATTTTAGTATTTCAGGAATTTGGTTGATTTGGGGAATTGTTTTAGCAATTCATGCATTTTCAGTATTTGGCTTACCATTAATAATTGGAGACAACTGGGAAGAAGAGAAGATTAAACAGTTTATGGAGGAAGAAAAAAAGAACAATTTTAATTAAAAGAAGATGAAAAAATACGAGATAGAACCATACAATGATGAGCAATCAAGGTATGAATTTGAAAAAGAAGAAGCTTATTTAAGAGCAAAAAAGAAGCTTGAAAAACTAGTAGGCTTTTATTGGCATTTAGCTGTATATGTGATTATAAATTTAGTTCTAATTACAATTATAGGTGTTAATAGAGATGACGGAGAATTCTGGAGCTTTGGCACTTTTGCAACGGCCTTTTTTTGGGGAATAGGATTAATGTTTCATTTTCTTGGTGTGTTTGGACCAAATTTCATATTTGGAAAGAACTGGGAAGAAAAGAAAATGAAAGAATTCATGGATAAGGAAAAAGAAGAATATCAACGATTTCAATAACAGATAATGAATAAAAAATATATTCAAGCCAAGCAGAGAGTTAAAATGTTAAAACGATTTTACATTCACTTGTTTTTGTTTCTTATTGTAAATATTGCCTTATTATTTAGATTACTCTTGTTGGAAAAAGACGAAAGTATGAATGTCTTCGTTTGGGTTGTGTTAAATATTATGATCACCTGGAGTATTGGAATCCTAATTCATGCATGGATTGTATTTAAAGGTAGACTTATTTTTAGCAAGGACTATGAAGATAGAAAAATTGAGGAGCTAATGCGCCAAAACCAAAAGCAATAATGCTTAACGATATTATACATAGCTCAATTGGTTGGTTTCATTTTTTAACTGCCATCATATCTTTAATCACAGGGACCATAGTATTATTGAATACCAAAGGCATCTTATTTCATAAACGCGTTGGATATGTGTATGTTATTGCTATGTTAACCTTAAATTTAAGTTCCTTTTTTATTGTCAATTTTGGTGGTTTTAGTTTGTTTCATTTCTTTGCAATAATAAGCTTGTTAACTGTTTTAGGAGGAATGCGAGCCGCATGGAAAAGAGATGAAAATTGGTTAACAGCACATTACTATTTTATGAGTTGGTCTGTTGTTGGATTGTATGCTGCTTTGTGGTCAGAAATAGGTACTCGATTTACCACAAATATGAAAGACTTCTGGTGGGTTGTAGCTCTGGCAACCTTTCTAACTGTAGGTATTGGAGCCAGAGTAATTAATAAACAAGCTAAAAAATTAAACTTAAAAAAATGAATGTTATCATTATAGAAGACGAAAAACCTTCGGCAAGACGCTTAAAACGTATGTTGGGTAATATTAATATTGAAGCACAAGTGATGCTGCATTCTGTTGAAGAATCTATTGATTGGTTTCAGAAGAATACGCATCCAGATCTTATTTTTTTAGATATTCAATTAAGTGATGGCTTATCGTTTGAGATTTTTGAAAGCATTGACATACAATCTGCAGTGATTTTTACCACTGCTTATGATGAGTATGCTTTGCAAGCATTTAAACTAAACAGTATCGATTATTTATTAAAACCAATTGATGATGATGATTTAGTCAAAGCAGTTTCAAAGTTTAAAGAACGCTTTCCAAAACAACAAGCAGTTACTTTAGATTTTAACGATATCAAAAACCTATTGGTTAATCCGATTGAACGCGAATATAAAAAGCGTTTTTCGGTTAAAGTTGGGCAGCATTTAAAGCTTATTAATGTTGATGAAATAGAATGCGTGTATAGCGAAAATAAAGGCACTTATGTGTTTACTTCTGAAGGTAGAAATTACCTATTGGACACGACTTTAGAGCAGCTAGAAAACGAACTAGAACCGCACAAGTTTTTTAGAATTAACAGAAAGTTTTTTGTAAATATTGATGCTATAAAAGATATGGTGAGTTATACCAATTCACGTTTGCAAATAAAGCTCAATACATATAAAGAGCAAGATGTTATTGTAGCACGAGAACGTGTTAAGGAATTTAAAGATTGGCTGGAGTAAATTATTTATTGGATTTAACATCCTTCTTTTCAGGCATAGGACCACGAAGATGAATGATGAGACCATCGAGGAAGTTGCGTAAAAACTGATCGCCACACTCCATATATTTTGGATGGTTTTCATTTCTGAAAATAGCGCCAAGTTCACTTTTAGTCACCTTAAAGTCTTTTAAAGCACAAATTTTTACAATATCGTCATCACGCAACTTATGAGCTACGCGAAGTTTTTTAAAGATGTCATTATTGGTTAATCCCATTTGGCAAAGGTAACAGATTAAAGTTTAGCTTTCTTATATTTTATTAAGGAATACAAGGCAATTAAAGCCCAAATTCCTTCTAAAATTATAAAAGGTAAATAGTCTAAAAG
>CAZRDG010000322.1:0-2803 GCA_964598775.1 uncultured Lacinutrix sp. | reverse complement strand
GTATGGGAAAAAACGCCAAGTTCTTACTTACAGGCGATCCAGGTCAAATCGATTTACCGCGTCGCACCATTTCAGGACTTAAAGAAGCACTTCTTATTCTTAAAAATGTAGAAGGCGTAGGCATGATTTTCCTAGACGATAAAGACGTTATTCGTCATAAACTAGTTAAAAAAGTTATCGAAGCTTACAGAAGTATCGAAAACAGAGAATAATAATATGTAGGAGCTGAAACCTACTTTCGGCAGTCGCTCTCTTTGAGGAGCTCCAACAATGCCTCAATTAGGGCTAAAAAAATAAGTAATGAGTAAAACAATAATAGATACCAATTTCAATTTTCCAAACCAAAAAAGTGTTTATAAAGGGAAAGTAAGAGAAGTATATAATATAGATAATAACCTTTTGGTAATGATTGCTACGGATAGGCTTTCGGCTTTCGATGTCGTAATGCCAAAAGGAATTCCATACAAAGGACAAATATTAAACCAGATAGCTACCAAATTCATGTCTCAAACTGAAGATTTGGTGCCTAATTGGCTTATTGCAACACCAGACCCAAATGTCGCTGTTGGGCACTTATGTGAACCTTTTAAAGTAGAAATGGTAATTCGTGGTTACCTGTCTGGTCATGCAGCAAGAGAATATAAAGCAGGAAAACGTATGCTTTGTGGAGTAGCTATGCCAGAAGGTATGAAGGAAAATGATAAGTTTCCTGAACCCATAATTACTCCAGCGACTAAAGCTGAAATGGGAGACCATGATGAAGATATTTCTAGAGAAGATATTTTAAAAAGAGGGATTGTTTCAGAAGCCGATTATTTAGTATTGGAAGACTATACGCGTAAATTGTTTCAACGTGGTTCTGAAATTGCTGCATCACGTGGCCTAATTCTTGTAGATACCAAATATGAATTTGGTAAAACTAAGGATGGTAATATTGTACTGATTGACGAAATACACACACCTGATTCTTCTCGATATTTTTATGCAGATGGTTATCAAGAACGCCAAGATAAAAACGAAGCCCAAAAGCAACTTTCAAAAGAGTTTGTACGTCAATGGCTTATTGCCAATAACTTTCAAGGACTAAAAGGGCAGACCGTTCCGTTTATGAGTGATGACTACATTGAAACCGTTAGTGAACGCTATATTGAATTGTATGAAAACATCACTGGTGAAACCTTTATCAAGGCTGATGTGTCAAATATTCAAGAACGTATTGAAGCCAATGTATTAGAGTATTTAAAGTAAATATTCCTTAATGGAATTTTAGCATTTTGTTTAACTTTAATGATGTTCGTCGTTTTAATGACTTATATCAGACGTTGAACAAAGTCACCGGTTTTTTCTTTAAAATCAATATGTAGAACTACGTATACAATGCTATTTTTTAGATTTACTGGCTTTGGCTTTGGGATTAAAATCTAAACACAACTCTAAGTAATGTGATAAATCATCTTCGGAGTCAAAACCATCAGGTGTTACAAAAATGTAACCACGCATTGGACGTCCTGTAAAGTCCATAGGTAAACAATGCTTGCTTTTTATGGCTGTTTTATAAGCCTCTTCGCCAATTCTTGCCATGAGTAGGCTATCGCCATATTTTTTATCAATGTGAATTCCGCAAAGCATTTTATGATCCACTTTAAAACATAATCCTCCCATCATTTTCATCTCTTCAAAATTCGCACGTTTCTCTTTTAATAGTCGTCTAATTCTGTCCGCTAAATAGTCATCGTAGGCCATGATTTTATTTTATAACCAATAATTTTGGGTTTATTGGATATAACCACTCAATTCCTCTTTCAGTTATTACTGCATCATCTTCTAAAGGTACTCTCAATTTTTTACCTCCCCATTCTGGCACCTTAGTAAATGCAAATAACTCAATTGAAATCAGGTTGCTTGGTTTTAGTTCATATCCTAATCGCACAGGATTAAAAAAGGCTATAGAAGGCCCTATGCCATGTCCCCAATTCCCAACAGAATGACACCCAATTATAACGTCAGTTTTGTCGCTATCTGTATACTGATTAAAACCTTTCATTTTATTAAAACCAGCTTTAGTTAGAGCCTCATATACCGCATTTTCTGCCTGTTTAGCGGTGACACCAGCTTTTATGGTTTTCTTAATCACATCTCTTACTTTGACGCCCTGATCAAAAGCATTTTGTATGCCTTCTGGGACTTTAGTTTCGCCTTCTTTCAATACATAGGCCATGCGCTTCATGTCTGTATACATGTTCATGAGTCCAACGCCCCAATCAATCATCAAAACATCGCCTCGTTGTATAATGCGATCCGAAGATGTTGCTTCCACACCATCAGGACCAGTAATATAAACCGATGGCATTCCAAAAGAAGAGCCTAAGTTATGTTTAAATTGCTGTTCCTTCATCCACCATGCCACATCTTCGAGTGTAGTGACTCCTGGAGTGATTATTTCGTTTGAAAAGGCTCGTTCAGCAATAGTGTAAGAGAGTTCTCCAGCTTCACCATAAATAGCAATCTCACTAGCTACACGACGCGACCTAAAATCAGAAACTAACTTTTCAGCTGATACAAAACGATCCTCGTAAGTTTTACCAAGCACTTCCGCTAATTCCAAATATGCTGAATGTGTAAGACCATCGGCACCACCAAAGTTTTTGGAGATGTTTAAACCAATTCGTTTTGGATTTCGTGCTTCAACAAAAGCCTTCAATTCATCTCCTGATCCAAAATAATCGTAAGTGCCACCTTCTTCCAGTAAATAACCACCAATACCAAGCACAGCGCGCTCAATGCCATCACCACCTTTATCTGT
>CAZRDG010000321.1:0-2817 GCA_964598775.1 uncultured Lacinutrix sp. | reverse complement strand
AGCTTCTCCTAGATAGTCTATAACATGACTCGCTAACAAGCTTTGATATCCAAAAAACTCAACGGCTATGTCTGCTGCTCTGCCATGCAAATAAACTCCAAAAATTGAAGCCACTATAGGTTCATAACCTTGTGAAATAAGTCCAGTAATAATTCCTGTTAAAACATCTCCACTTCCAGCAGTCGCTAAACCAGGGTTGCCAGTTGAATTAATATAAAGCTTATCACCTTGAACAATAATAGTGTTTGCTCCTTTAACAACGACTATAACATTGTATTTTCTAGAAAAGGCTTTTACTTTTTTTAGTTTATCAAAATCATCTTTCCATTCACCAATTAGACGTTCTAGTTCTTTAGGATGTGGCGTAAGAATGATATTAGACTTTAATAATTTTAGCAATGCTTTTTTCTTGGCTAATAAATTCAGTCCATCAGCATCGATAACAAGTGGAACTTTGTTCGATTTTAAAAATGCTTCAAACGTAGCAGCAGTTATTTTGTCGGTTCCTAAACCTACACCAATACCAATAACTGTTGGCTGCAAATCAAAATTTATATCACTTATGACGCGATCATTTTTATCTGTAATAACCATAGCTTCAGGGAAAGCTGTTTGCATTATCACATCACCACATTTAGGAACATAGGCCGTGACTAAACCTGCACCTGAAGACATCACTGCTTTACTTGCCAATACTATGGACCCAATTTTACCTTGACTTCCTCCTATTAATAAAGTATGTCCATAGGTTCCTTTATGATCAAATTTTTGTCTTGGTTTATATAATGGCAGTACTTCAAACTTGCTGATTAATTCTGCTTCGGTTTGAGTAGTGTATAAAAATTCCTGATCTAAGCCAATATCCAATATTTCCCATTGCTGTGTATATTTTGCAGTGTCTGGTAAAAAGAATACAAGCTTTGGAGATGCAAAACTCAGAGTGTGATTTGCCCAAACTACATCATTTTCAGTTAAAGGCACTTTGTCTGAAAATAAGCCAGATGGCATATCAATTGATAAAGTAAACGCTCTTGATTTTCTAAACTGCTGAAATAACCCCTTAACCCAATCATCAACTGGTCTGTTTAGTCCAATTCCGAAAATAGCATCAACAATGATGTCATCTTGGTGAATTACTGGGAAATCTTCTTTGCAATTTAATAAGACTGGCCATTTCTTCGTTACGGTTTTAATTCTATCATAATTGACCAAAAAATCTTTAGATCGTTTATCACTACAATTAACAACATAGGTGAAAACATTATAACCGTGTGTAATTAAATGTCTTGATATCACCAGACCATCGCCACCATTATTTCCAATACCACAAAACACGTGAATTGGTAATTGAGCGCCTTGCATTCTAGTATGCAGCCAATTGAAAATTTGGGTTCCAGCACGCTCCATTAATTCAGTAGAACTAATCTTTTGTCTTTCAGCAGTTAGCTTATCTCCTTCATAAATTTGTTCTTTAGCGAAAATTTTCATGCCTTTATAGAATAAATATGTATAAATTTTTAAATCACAGTAAAAATAATACTTTTGATAAGCTTATATATCAAATGATATCTTTTAATCAACATATTTGTAAATTTCTTTCCTTCACCAAAGGGAGCTCATCTATATTTGGTATTTTTACAACCAATAATACAACCCTTTTGGGTTGTTAATTAATTTTTCTCTCAAATTATAAAATCGTTGTGCATATTCACAACTCAATTTAAATTTAATAATTTTAAAAATGAAAGTTTTAAAATTTGGTGGTACATCTGTTGGATCTGCCAAAAACATAAATAAAGTCATCTCAATTTTAGAAACAAGTTCTAAAACAGATAATTGCATTGTTGTTGTTTCTGCTGTAGGAGGAATTACAGATAAACTTATCGATGCCGCAAATAAAGCTGTTGATAAAATCAGTTCCTACAAAGATGCATTCAAAAAAATTGAAGATAAGCATATAGCTATTATTGATGGTTTAATTGAAAACCCATCAAAAAAAGAATTTGTAAAAGAAATTGTCATTGCAAAACTTACAAATCTTGAACAACTATTAGACGGCCTCTATCTAATTAATGAGCTTTCGCCAAAAACAGCTGACAAGCTTTTAAGCTTTGGTGAGCAATTATCTTCATTTATCATCTCAGAAGCCATTAAAGCCAGAGGTTTAGATGTTGTGTTAAAGAACTCACAAGAACTTATTGTTACTGATAACAACCATACTAATGCAACTATTTATCAAAAAGAGACAGAAATAAATATCAAAAGTTTTTTTGAAAATAATAATTCTAAAATAACCATTCTTCCTGGTTTCATTTCAAAATCTATTGATGGGGAATTTACAACTCTCGGTCGCGGAGGATCAGATTACACTGCAGCTATTATTGCCGCAGAACTTAATGTTGAAGAGCTTCAAATTTGGACTGATGTTAGTGGAATGTACACAACCAATCCTAAATTAGTGAAACAAGCAAAACCTATTGAAAGATTATCTTATCAAGAGGCTGTAGAATTGTCTCATTTTGGTGCAAAGGTATTGTATCCACCAACAGTTCAACCAGTATTAGATAAAAACATACCAATCATTATAAAAAACACATTGGCTCCCAAAGATGCTGGAACCTATATCTCAAAAGAAATTACCAATGGAACAAGTCTTGCAGTAAAAGGTATTTCCAATATTGACAATATTGCATTAATTACTCTTCAAGGTAATGGTATGGTTGGTATTCCTGGATTTTCCAAGCGATTGTTTGAAACATTATCTAACGAAAAAATAAATGTTATCCTAATTACTCAAGCCTCTTCTGAGCACTCTAT
>CAZRDG010000320.1:0-2823 GCA_964598775.1 uncultured Lacinutrix sp. | reverse complement strand
GCCATATCTATTAATTAAAAAATCCCACTTAAAAACTTGTTTTAAGTGGGAAAGACACTGTGTTTATTGTTTTATTAATTCTCCTCTTGATCTCTCAAGTTTTGAATATAGGCTGCTTTTTGTATTTCACGACGTCTTTTAACAGAAGGTTTTGTAAAGAATTGTCCTTCTCTTAAATTTTGCATCACTTTAATATTTCTGTGTTTTCTTTTATAGCGTTTTAAGGCACGTTCAATACTTTCGCCTTCTTTTATAATGATTTTTAACATAAATGGTTTTTAATAGATTTTATTATTTAGGTTTATCCTAAATATGTTTTGAGTACTTTACTTTTTGAAGTATTTCGTAACCTACGAATACCTTTTTCTTTAATCTGTCTTACTCGTTCTCTGGTAAGTCCGAATGAATCGCCAATTTCTTGAAGACTCATTGGGTGTTTTTGATTAATACCGTAATAATGACGCAATACTATGGCTTCTTTTTCAGATAGCGTGTCTAAAGCGCGATTAATTTCGATTATTAATGAGTTTCTCATCAAATCGGCATCTGGTCTCGGAGATTCCTCAGATTTTACAACATCATAAAGCGTCGAAGTTTCGCCTTCTCTTAATGGCATATCCATGGAAACATGTCTTCCAGAAATTTTCATGGATTGCCTCACATTACTTACGGAAACATCTAAGGTGTGCGCAATTTCTTCAGCGCTAGGAGCTCTTTCATGTGTTTGTTCTAAAAAAGAATAGGCTTTATTAATTTTATTGATTGAGCCAATTTTATTTAATGGTAATCTTACAATTCGAGATTGTTCGGCTAGTGCTTGTAAAATGGCTTGCCTAATCCACCACACGGCATACGAAATAAATTTAAACCCTCTAGTTTCATCAAAGCGTTTGGCCGCTTTAACCAAGCCAGCATTTCCTTCGTTTATTAAATCTGGCAACGATAAACCTTGATTTTGATATTGTTTTGAGACTGAAACTACAAAACGTAAGTTAGCAGTTGTGAGTTTGTCTAAAGCTTCTTGATCTCCTGCACGAATTCTTTGTGCTAATTCTACTTCTTCGTCAGCGGTAATTAATTCAATTTTGCTTATGTCTTGAAGATATTTGTCAAGTGACTTCGATTCTCTGTTGGTAACTTGTTTCGTGATTTTTAATTGCCTCATATATTAAGATTAAAGTTTAAGTTATACATTCTTACAACTTAACGTTTTATTTAAGAAATCCTAATAAATGAGTGTTTTTATTCAAAAAAAGGTCAAAACAGAGTAAAAATTGACAAAAAAAGAACGATAATCGTTAATTAGTGGTGTCTTTTTTCTTTTTCCTGTTATTTAATAAACCATTTAAAATATCTTTTGCTTTGACTTTGCCAATAGTTTTTAAGCTGTCTGTTTTAACAGCAGTACTATCTTTCTTTGTTGAAGTATCAACTTTAGTGCTATCTGCTGGCTTTTTCGTTTTATTCAAAGCACCATCAATTAAGGTTTTTAATTTGTCTTTTCCAGTGTTTAAGAACTTCTGTTTTTCAATTTCAATGAGTTGTTTTGTTAAGCTTGAAACACCACTCGTTAAATCTGTTGACACTTTTGGGTTCGCATAAGTGCCAGAGATATTTGCAGTTACAGGAATGGTAATTTTATTAACCTCGTTGTCATTTATTCTACCTATGAGTTGGTTAACTTCACTTCCCAAATATTTTGCAGGTACATTTAAAACAGCTTTATAATTTAACGATTTGTCAAAACCATGTGAGCCTGCTACTTCAATAGCTATGTCTTTATAATTAACAGTAAATGGTTTTACGTTTACAAAACCATTTTCAATGGTTAATCTGGTTTTTAAATCGTTTAAATTTAGTTTTTCTAAATCTAGAAAATTTAAGTTTTCTTCTAATTTGCCAATTAGCTTTAAATTGTCTTTATTTATTGAATTCACCAAAACTTGAGCAAAGGTATCACCTGAAATAGTAGCTAAATTTGGAGTGAACGATTCTGTTAGATTTCCTTTTAGATTTATGGTAGAATTTAATTTTCCTTGCAACGCATTTGCAATAGGAACTATGTTCTGTAATAAGTGCAAATCATTAAAAGATTTAGCTATATCAAAACCTTCAACTCCTAAGTTAATATTAAACGTTGGTGTAGCTTGTTCTGTTGATACATTACCAGTAATTGCAAGTAAACCATCAAATAGTTTTGAAGTTAAACCATTTAATATGGCTTGTTGATTCTTAATTGCCAAAGAACCTTTAACCTCCTTTAAATTTAAATTATCATAAATAACCGTGTTCACATCTGCTGTGATATTGCAGTCTAAAAACTCTGGAATTTTGAGTGATTCTTTGTTTGATGTTGTTTTATTTTCTTTTGCAGTTTTATCCTGAGCGACCATGAAATCTTTAACCGCAAATACATTTGAAGTGACTTTGAAATCACCTTGCAGTTTATTTTTCTGCATTAAAAACCCAATCAAATTTCTAATAGTTCCTGTTGCATTAATATCACTTTCACCAGTTTTAGCAGCAAAATTATTTAAAGAAATTGTTCCAGGATTAAAGGTCAAATCTGCTTTTGAAATGTGAATTGGATTGACAATGTCTTCCGAAGAAAAGATAAAGTCAGTAATACTCATGGAGCCAGTATTTTTTATCCGATTGTACGCATTGGTTTCAATGGCATTCATATCAAAAGACGTGGTAACCTTTCCTTTTAAAATACCACTTAATTGTTTTTCCAATTGTATTGGATAGGCTTTAGTGATGTTAGAAAGGTTTAGTGTTCCATCAAGATTAGCATCAACTTGAGTATTATTGCCCAAGTTT
>CAZRDG010000319.1:0-2848 GCA_964598775.1 uncultured Lacinutrix sp. | reverse complement strand
AAAAGATCAAAAACGAGAAAACAAAACAACAGAAGTAAAGAAAAATAAAAGAAATGGTTATAAGTTAAATGGCTTCACCATCGAAGACATTGGTGATGATCACCTTTATACTGGTTTAAAAACGCCTATGAAAGTAAACGCTTTCAAAATGTCTGACGAAGAAAAAAAACAAAAAATTGCCATTTTGTTTGAAGAAATTATGGATGTAATGGGCTTAGATCTCATGGATGACTCATTAAAAGGAACTCCTGAACGCGTTGCCAAAATGTACATTGATGAAATTTTTTCAGGATTAAATCCAAAAAACAAACCAAAAGTTGCATTATTTGACAACAAGTATCAATACAATCAGATGCTGGTTGAAAAAAATATTACCTTCTATTCCAATTGTGAACATCATTTTGTTCCAATTATTGGAAAAGCTCATGTGGCATACATTTCATCAGGGAAAGTTATTGGACTTTCAAAATTAAACAGAATTGTTCAATATTATGCCAAACGTCCACAAGTGCAAGAGCGTTTAACAAACCAAATAGCCAATGAGCTAAAAACAATTTTAGAAACAGAGGATGTAGCCGTGATTATTGATGCTAAACATTTATGTGTGTCTTCAAGAGGCATAAAAGATGATACATCGTCTACAGTAACGGCTTATTATGGTGGTGCATTCAATAGCACGCAAAAAATTGCAGAATTACAAAACTTTATAAATCATTAAACTATGGATATAATTGAAAAAGCTCTGGAGTTTGAACAAACAAAATTGAGATCATTATCAACTAGTGATAGAGTTAAAATATCTAGACAAGCCAAATCTCTAATACTAGAGTTAAACGAAATTTACAAGCGCAAAAAAGATGAAAAAATAATGGATATTATGAAGCGTCTGACTGTAATCAAGCGTAAGGTAGAAAAAAGATTAAATGGTAAACATTTAATAGCTGGCATATAGGTTATGAAAACAATTATTGTTGTAGGTGGAAGTAAAGGAATAGGTAATGCATTAGTTAAACTTCTACTGCATTCTCACAAAGTCATTAATATTAGCAGGAACAAGCCTGAAATTACACATGAAAATTTAGAACATTTTTCTTGTGATGTTATTTCTGATGAATTACCTAACATTGAAAAAGCAGATGGTTTGGTTTATTGCCCAGGAAGTATTAATTTAAAACCAATATCGAGACTAAGCATTGATGATTTTAAAAGCGATTTTGAAATCAATGTATTAAGTGCTGTGAAGGTAATTCAAAAATACCTTAACATCTTAAAACAAGGAGATAAACCTGCTATAGTTTTGTTTAGTACAGTCGCGTCAAAACTTGGCATGCCATTTCATGCTAGTATTGCCACTGCAAAATCTGGTGTTGAAGGCTTAGTAAAATCACTAGGTGCAGAATTAGCGCCAACCATTAGAATAAACGCAATTGCGCCAACAGTTACAGATACTGAATTAGCTTCTAAACTGTTGCGTAATGACAAAATGATAGAAAACATAACCGAACGACACCCTTTAAAAAAATATTTAAATCCAGAAGAAGTGGCGGAAATGGCAAGCTTCTTATTATCTGACAAAACAGCTTCAATCTCTGGACAAGTATTTGAAATGGATTGTGGAATTGTAAGTTTTAAATTATAAATTATGAGTATTCTCAATGTATTTAATAGTAAAGAATCTAAAAACTACGATAGTCCGACTTATCCTATTTATGATGTAAAAATAAATAGTTTGCAAGGGAAGCCAATACAACTGTCTGATTTTAAAGGCAAACACATTTTGTTTGTCAATGTTGCCTCAAAATGTGGTTTTACACCTCAGTATAAGGAGCTCCAGGACCTTTATGATACTTACAAAAGCAAACTTGTTGTTATTGGTGTACCATGTAACCAATTTGGAAGTCAAGAACCTGGAAGTGCCTTTGAAATTCAAGAGTTTTGTGAAGTGAACTACGGAGTTAACTTCTTAATTACAGAAAAAATTGATGTGAAAGGAAATGAACAACATCCACTTTACAATTGGTTAACGAATAAAGAACTTAATGGTTGCAAAAGCTCTACTGTTAAATGGAATTTTCAAAAATACCTTATTGATCCTAAGGGTATGCTAGTAGACTATTTCTATTCAACCACGAAGCCATTAAGTAAAAAAATTACAAAACATCTATAATTATGTTTAAACTATTTAAATCGAAATCAAAGCTCGAGGTTTTACAGAAAGAATATGAAAAACTAATGAGTGAATGGCATAAATTATCTTCAACTGACAGGAGAAAGAGTGATGAAAAATATGCTGAAGCTCAGAAAATATTGGACCAAATAGAGGTTTTAAAACAAGATTGAATGAAATTTTACCCACTCTTAATATTATTTCTAATCATAAACTTTGGAGGATTATACATTGGTAATTTGCTAATGAACAATGGTCCAACCTCTAGTTGGTATTTAAGTCAAAATATAGCACCTTGGACTCCACCAGGTTGGGTATTTGGTGTGGCATGGACAACCATTATGGTTTGTTTTTCCATATATTTAGCCTATCTGTTCGATTGGCAAAATTCAAGGTTTTTATGGTCGTTATATGCATTTCAAGTCGCATTAAATGTGAGTTGGAATTACATATTTTTCAATCAGCACCTGACGCTTTTTGCATTAATAGTCATTGTTTTATTACTCATTGTGATTCTCTATTACTTCTTAACCTTTAGAGCAGACACATTGCAATTAAAACGGTTTTTGCTATTACCTTATATTGTTTGGCTCTGCATAGCCATTTCTTTAAACTTATACGTTGTTGTTCATAATTGACTTACAACCATGATTAGAATTTAATTTCAAATAAAATGACTAT
>CAZRDG010000318.1:0-2881 GCA_964598775.1 uncultured Lacinutrix sp. | reverse complement strand
CTTTGGTTTGGTTGGTTTGGTTTTAATGCAGGATCAGCTTTAGGAGCAAATACTGACGCAGTAATTGCATTTGCAAATACTAATTTGGCCTCAGCAGCATCTATGATTACTTGGTTGTTTTTTGATAGGTTTCGAGGAAAAAAAATGTCCTCATTAGGAGCCTGTATTGGAGCAATTGTAGGCCTAGTCGCTATAACGCCAGCCGCAGGATTTGTAACGTTGAGTCAAAGTATTGTAATTGGATTTATTGCTGCTATAGTTAGTAATGTAGCAATTAGTGTCAATAAAAAATCTGAGATTGATGATACTCTTGATGTTTTTCCAAGTCATGGAGTAGGTGGCATTGTCGGAATGTTATTAACCTCTGTTTTTGCAAAAGATGTTGGTCTTATTTATGGTGAGTATGAAACAATGCTTTATCATCTCATCGCTTTGGTGCTTGTTGCACTTTTCAGTTTTGTGGGAACTTATATTATATTAAAAATAGTTGATAAATTGTTAACTCTTAGGGTAAAAGAATACCAAGAAGAAAAAGGTCTTGACCTTTCTCAGCATGGTGAAAATATTTAACAAATCATTTATCTTAATTCAGCTCCAAGCTGATTTTCAAAATTACTTTGTAACTTACTCATAATCTTATCAATTTGCTTATCAGTTAGTGTTTTGTGTTCGTCTTGCAAGGTGAAGCTTACGGCATAACTCTTTTTGCCTTTAGGTAAATTTTTGCCTTCGTATACATCAAACAGATTCACATTTTTAAGCAATTGCTTTTCAGATTGATTCGCAATTTTATGGATTTCCTCAAAGGAAACAGATTGGTCTAATAACAAAGCAAAGTCACGTCTAACTTCAGGATATTTTGGGATATCTGTAAACGTAATTTTATTGCGTTTTGCAACCTCAAGAATATTGTCCCAATTAAAATCTGCAAACATTACCTCTTGAGAAATACCGAATTTTTTCAAAATGGACTTCTTCACAATTCCGAAATCCACTAATTTAGTTTTACCAAGGCCAAGACTTAAGCCTTCGCTAAACACATCGTTTTTTATTGGAGATGTTCTTGCTCTAGAAATACCCAGTCGGTTTAAAATAGCATCAACATTACCTTTTAAGTAAAAGAAATCGCTTGGTTTGTTTTCTGCATTCCAGCGGTCGGCAGTTTTATTTCCAGTCACTAATAAACTTAAATGTTTATGCTCCTCACGAGTTTCATTGTAGTTATGATAGGTTTTACCAAATTCAAATAACTTTAAACTGGTTTGTCTTCGGTTGATGTTATGAGCAATGGCTTCTAACCCAGAAAATAGCAACGATTGCCTTAATACCGATAAATCTGTACTTAAAGGATTTAGCATCGTAACATTATGTTCTTCTTTTAATTGTTCACTTAACTTAGCGTAATCAGGAGATGTCAATGAGTTGGCCATAATCTCATAAAACCCTTGTGAGACCAGTTGATTTCCAATAACATTCTGCACTTTATGATCTTCAAATCTTGAAGAATTGGATATAGAAGCATTTAGCTTTTCTGTAGTTCCAACATTATTGTATCCATACACTCGCAAGATTTCTTCAATAATATCAGCTTCACGTTGCACATCGTTTCTGTATGATGGGACTGTTAAGCCTAAACCAGTTTCAGTTACGTTATTAATTTTAATGTCTAAAGACATTAAAATACGTTTGATAATTTCTCTAGGAATATCTTCTCCAATTAAATTTTTGGCATTCTCAAAACTTAAACGAACCTGAAAATCTTCAATTTTTAATGGATATTCATCAATTACATCGCTAGTAATTTCACCATCAGCAATTTCCGTAATTAATAAAGCTGCACGTTTTAATGCGTACTCTGTAATATTTGGGTCAATACCTCTTTCAAATCTAAATGACGCATCAGTATTTAAAGCATGCCGTTTTGCTGTTTTTCTAATAGATACAGGGTCAAAATACGCGCTTTCTAAAAAGATGCTAGTTGTTTCTTCTGTCACTCCAGAATGTAAGCCTCCAAAAACTCCAGCAATACACATTGGATTTTCTTTACCATCGCAAATCATTAAATCTTCCTCATGCAATTCGCGCTCAACTTCATCAAGGGTGACAAATTTAGTTCCAGTAGGAAGAGTTTTTACAATGATTTTTTTGCCATTTATTTTATCTGCATCAAAAGCGTGCAACGGTTGACCTAATTCATGCAACACGTAATTGGTTGCATCAACTACATTGTTAATAGGTGATAAACCAATGGCTTTCAATCTGTGTTGGAGCCAAGTAGGAGAATCTTCAACTTTTAACCCAGAAATTGTGACACCACAATATCTTGGAGCTCGTTTTTTATCTTTAAGATCAACATCAATCTTTAGCGCACGATTATCAACATGAAACGCACTAACAGAAGGTGTAATCAATTCTAAATTTATGTCTTGTTGAATTAAGCCTGCTTTTAAATCTCTCGCTACACCAAAATGACTCATAGCATCAGCTCTGTTCGGTGTTAATCCAATTTCAAAAACGTGATCGTTTTCTACTTCAAATATTTCTGCAGCAGGTGTTCCGACTTTTATGTCCTTGTCAAGAACCATAATACCGTCGTGTGAAGTCCCTAAACCAATTTCATCTTCAGAGCAAATCATGCCTTCACTAACTTCACCTCGAATCTTCCCTTTTTTAATGGTCCAAGCTTCGCCTTCAAGAGTGTATAGTGTGGTTCCAATAGTAGCTACTGGAACTTTTTGTCCTGCCGCCACATTTGGAGCACCACAAACAATATGTAAAGGTTCTTTAGCACCAATATTCACTGTAGTAACTTTTAATCGATCAGCATTTGGATGTTGTTCACAAGTTAACACCTCGCCAATAATAACACCTTCTAGACCGC
>CAZRDG010000317.1:0-2887 GCA_964598775.1 uncultured Lacinutrix sp. | reverse complement strand
CTTGGAACGCATTATGCCGATTTGACTGAAGCCTTAAGTGGTAAGTTTTCAGGCAAGCTTCCTGGTAGTTATGATGTTGATGGCATTCCGTATAATAATACAAATATCTTTTCCGTAAACTTATCTAGAGTCAAAGATATCTATGTAACCAAACAGGTTATTGTGGTACGAACTATGGATTCTCCTGAAGAAATAGCCAGACGTCAAGAAGAAAAAGCAGAGTCTTATAGAAATCAAAATTATTATAGTGAAGATGCTGTTGCAACCAATAAAGAAACGACGTTCTCATCAAGTAATCTCACAAAAGAGATTTCAGGTAAAGTGACTCATTTATTTGCTCCTGTATCAAATGTAAACATAACCATAAAAGGCACATCAAAAGGCACAAAAACAAACGATAAAGGTGAATACAGCTTGCAAGCCAATGTTGGCGATATTTTAGAATACAGTCATGTTAGTTTTACAACCGTTGCTGTTATGATTGAAGATGTCACCTCAACCTTAAATATTGAACTACAAGAAAAAGACAACCAATTGGATGAAGTGGTTGTAAAAGCACGAATAGACCAAGAAGCTATAGAGTTTGAGAAAAAGATGGATGTAGAACTAAAAACATCTTTTGGCACATTCAATCCTAAAAAATCAGGCCTTGATATTAAATATATTCCTGGAAAAGAACTCAATCTGGCAAGCATAAATTTAGCTGCGTCAATTGGCGGAAAAGTTGCTGGCACAAGAGTAGTAGGAACGCCTCCTATTCTTCTTATAAGAGAAAAACCTGCAACTTATGTAGTTGATGGTATGGAAGTTGCTTTTCCACAGCAAATTGACATTGGACTTATTGAAGACGTCTATATAGTAAAATACAAATCTCTTGTAATAATAAGAACCAAAATGTCTCCTGAAATTGAAGAAGAAAAAAGACAGGACGTCGCCAAACAATACCAAAACCAAAATTACTACAGTAATGACGCAGTAACCAATGCTGATGAAACTACGTTTTCATCAGCAAACATAACAACATCGCAACCTAAATTTATCGTCTCTAAAGACATTTCTGGTAAAGTCACTTATTTAGATGCACCAATGCCATTGGTAAACATCAAAGTTGTTGGAAAAAATTCAGGTGTGGTCACAAGTCCTGATGGTACATACAACATTACTGCCAATGTTGGTGATATTATTCAGTATTCACATATTGGTTTTGCAACGGTTTCAATCATTGTTGAAGATGTTACCGAATTTTTAGATATTGAAATGGTTGAAGAGCAAAACGAACTAGAAACAGTCATAGTCACTGCAGATGGAAAATTAGGCAAAACTGCCGAATTGGCTAAAAAAGCAGATCAGAAATTTAATACAGCAATGGGAAATATCGACCCAAAAACTGCTGGTTATTCGGTAGGTTATATTGATGGCAATAACACAACAGCTGGAGCAACTAGTATTTTAGATGTTTTAGATGGCAAAGTTGCAGGTGTAACGGTTGATCGCATAAACATGGTTGTAAAGCTTAGAAGCACTGGTTCTATAAATGCTGATGTTCCACCACTTTGGGATGTTGATGGCGTAATAATGAATGATATTCCTCAAATAGATCCAGCCAACATCAAAGATATACATCTTTTAAAATCATTAGCTTCAACCACACGATATGGCAATGCGGCTCGTGGAGGCGTTATTGTAGTGACTACCAAATCAGGCGATTTCTCTGCTGCTGAAGCCAATAGAAACAAAATAGCAGATAAATACACCAATAAAGACTATTATGCCAACGATGCCTCGCAAATATCGTTAGCGAGCTTAAATGCCAATTCGTATGCTGATGCTTTAGAAGCCTTTGAAACTAAACAAAAAGCCTTTATTTACTACGATGAGAAACTAAAAAAACAACTGCCAAGTTACGCAGATCACATTGCAGTTGCCCAAAAATTTGTATCTCATTTTAACGACTTAACCTTGTCTACTCAAATATTTAAGGAGCTCATAGAAAGCAACAACAAAAATCCTGAGGTACTTAAAGCTATCGCTTTTCATTTACAAACCATTGGAAGACCAAAAGAAGCTATTGATGCTTATGAACGTACTTTTAAATTACGTCCTCAATATGCACAATCTTATAGAGATTTGGCTAATGCTTATATAGAAAATGATCAATACAAAAAATCATGGCGATTGTATATGAGTTACCTCATGCAAGGCAACGATGTGAATAGTGAAGGTATTGGTGAACTAATATACAAAGAAATGGAATGGCTCTATTTTAGCCGAAGAAACCAAACTGATATCAAAGAAAACTTTGTGCCTAAAAGTGAAAATTTATTTGATTTTAGAAATGATGTACGCATTGTTGTAGAATGGAATTCATCTGAAGCAGAATTTGATTTAGAGTTTGTAAATCCTGAATTACGTTCTTATGTGTTTGAGCACACCTTGTCTGGAAACCAAGAACTGATTACAGATGAAAAACAAAAAGGTTATTCCAGCAAAGAGTTTTTTATTGATGATTTAAAAGATGGAGAATGGCTGGTAAATATGACCTACAAAGGCAATAAAAAACCTGAACCAACTTATTTTAAAATTACCAAGTTTTACAATTGGGGTAAAGAAACAGAAACCAAAGAAGTGGCTGTTTACAAGTTTCAAAACGAACGTGAAAAAATTCAATTAATGCATTTTCACAAAGATTTATTAGTTGCAAAAAACTAAAACAACCCAAACAAATACATGGTGAGCATTCCCCAAAATGTGCCAGAAACCATGCTTAAAATGGCTAATAAAATGGCATGTGGCATCCACTCTTTATTGTAAGCTGCTGTTACAGCTGGAGCGGTTGAGATACCTCCCAAATTGGCCATACTTGCAATAGGAACCCAAGCCATGTGTA
>CAZRDG010000316.1:0-2908 GCA_964598775.1 uncultured Lacinutrix sp. | reverse complement strand
ATTTAAACCAGCAAACAATATTCAGGACTTACAGTATTTTGGTGAATTTGGAGGCGTTAATCCTTCTATTTCAGATTCGTCAACCTATACATTTCTATCTGCTAAAACCATGTTTGATACGTTTGAAGGAAATGCAGATGGCTGTTACCTATATTCACGTCATTCATCACCATCAAACCTATATTTAGGCGAAGCTCTTGCGGCTATGGAAGGAACAGAAACTGCAACTGTGACAGCGTCTGGAATGGGAGCGATTACTCCTGTTATTATGCAACTGTGTAATGCTGGTGAGCATATTGTATCTAGTAGAACAATATATGGTGGGACTTATGCCTTTTTAAAGAATTTTACGCCTAAATTCAATATTGAAACGTCGTTTGTTGATATTACAAAATTAGATATTGTTGAAGCTGCTATTACTAAAAACACTAAAATATTATACTGTGAATCTGTGAGCAACCCATTGCTTGAAGTTGCTGATATCGCTGGATTAGCAAAAATTGCTAAAAAGCACAATATTAAATTGGTCGTAGACAATACCTTCTCACCTTTATCCATTTCTCCTGCAAAATTAGGAGCAGATATTGTGGTGCATAGTTTAACAAAATTTATCAATGGATCTTCTGATACTGTTGCTGGAGTTATTTGTGGAACTCAAGAATTTATAGATGATTTACGAAATGTAAATGACGGAGCATGCATGTTACTTGGTTCTACGATGGATAGTTTGCGTTCTGCCTCTGTTCTTAAAAACTTAAGAACTTTACATATTAGAATGCAACAGCACAGCCACAATGCGACTTATTTAGCTGAAAAATTTGAAGCAGATGGTTTAAAAACAGTTTACCCAGGGCTTAAATCACATCCTTCTCATGAGCTATTTAAAAGCATGATGTATGACAAATATGGTTTTGGTGGCATGTTAACAATTGATGTTGGTTCACAAGAGAAAGCAAATGAGTTAATGGAAATGATGCAAGACAAAAACCTAGGATATCTAGCCGTGAGCTTAGGATTCTATAAAACCTTGTTCTCTGCTCCAGGAAGTTCTACATCGTCTGAAATTCCTGAAGATGAACGTAAAGCCATGGGATTGAGTGATGGATTGATTCGTTTTTCTATTGGTTTGGATGCAGATATTGAAAGAACTTATAAGATGATGAGAAAATGCATGGAAACACTTCAAATTTTAGAGCCAACAGTTTCAGAAATGGTATAGAGCATTTTAAATACAAAAATTAGCCTTATCTCAAAAGATGAGGCTTTTTTTATTCGCCTTTCATTCGTTCCCAGAAATACGAAAAATCTTCACTTGAAGGCGGTCTTCCTTCAAAAGGCAATACAACCCATCGTTCACCTTCTTTCTTTAAGGTAAAACTGAAAATTGCATTGTTCGGATCTTTTTTATCAAATGAAGGATAACGTAAGTCATTGTAACGTATTACACCTTCTCCTTTATCTATAAGATTGTAATAACCACTGCTAAACCAAGCTAAAGTATTAATATCCTTATCATCTGTAGTTACCAACTGATGATTTTTAGGTAACTTATTCCATGTTTTGACTTTTGAAAACGAATCGAGCAAGGAGTAGAAACCAACATAATAATCGGTTTCAGTTTCGGCTACACCATACCAGAGAATATTATTTAAAACTGATGGTTGTGTCTGAAACCTTGAATACGCAATGCCTTCTTCTTTCAAAGAGCTTTGATAAACAGAATTAATATAAACCTTATTAACAAGAGTTAACAGCATATAAGCTGAACTTATTACGAATCCTAACTTTAACCATAATTTACGTTTTATTGCATTCCTCCTATAAAACATAAGAACTATTATACAAATTAGAAACGGAATGGTATAAATTGGATCTACTACCGAAATATTATTGATTGCGACTCTGTAGTTTGAAAATGGAGCAAACAATTGTGTGCCATAAGGAGTAAAACTGTCTAAAATTGGGTGTGTAAAAAGCGATAAAAAGAATAACCAAATCCAATCTTTTTGTGTCGTTGTTTGTTTTCTCTTTCCTGTATTATAGAGTTTATAAAATAGCCACCCAAACACGAAAGCTCCAATCATTGTAAATAAAATAGAGTGCATAAAGCCTCTGTGAAAGGCCATGATATCTATTTCGTTACTATAAATCCAACGACCAACAAACACGTCTAAATCTGGAATTGTACCACCAATGGCACCAAACAGCAATGCTTTATTTCCAATTTTTTTACCTAGAGCAGCTTCTCCGCAAGCAGCACCTAAAACTATTTGAGTAAGTGAATCCATTTTGAGATTAGCAAATGTACATAACAAAATCGATTTGGAAACCTCTACACAAAATCGTAACATTACAATCCAAAACAAAAAAACTAACGCATTATTTATGGAAAGCCAAGATATTAAACCTAGAGTTCCTCAAGACGAACATATCGTTGAAAATGTAGAATTAAATATTTGGGAAGCTCTAATTCCTGTTTTTGCTTTAGTTGGTATGCTTGCTTATAACATCTATGTTTATGGTGATGATGCTTTAAGTGGAAGCAATCAATTTATACTACTCCTAGGAGCTTCAGTCGCTGCTATTGTTGGGTTTTTTAACAAAGTATCTTATAAGCAAATGCTTGAGGAAGTCGCCGAAAATGTAAAATCAACAACTGGTGCTATACTCATTTTATTAATGGTCGGAGCTCTGGCTGGAACTTGGCTTATTAGTGGAATTATTCCGTCTATGATTTATTATGGATTACAAATTTTGAATCCAACCATATTTTTAGCCGCATGTGTTATTATTTGTGCTATCATTTCTATTGCAACAGGTAGTAGTTGGACAACATCTGCAACGGTTGGTATTGCATTAGTTGGTATTGGTGAAACTTTAGGCATATCCATGGGAATGACAGCAGGTG
>CAZRDG010000315.1:0-2912 GCA_964598775.1 uncultured Lacinutrix sp. | reverse complement strand
ATCATGCAACAAAGCACAAGCCAAGCCAACGCGTTGCCTATAACCCTTAGAGAGTTGCTCAATTTTTTTGTGAGCTTCAGGAGTTAAACCAGTGAGCTGGATAATCTCTTCAATTTTTGAATTGTCCACATTTTGTAAATTGGCATTAAAGGCCAAATATTCTCTTACATACATATCCAAGTACAAAGGGTTGTGTTCAGGCAAATAGCCTACACTTTGTTGCACTTCCTTAGCATTGGTACTAACATCAAAGCCATTTACTTCTGCTTGACCTTCAGTAGCGCTTAAAAAGGTGGTTAATATTTTCATCATTGTCGATTTTCCAGCCCCATTTGGACCTAAAAAACCAACCACTTCAGGTTTATCTACTTTAAAAGACACCTTGTTTAGTGCTTTCTGATTTCCGTAAACTTTTGTGAGTTGTTCAACCTTTATAGACATGCAAAAATTGTTTAATCAAAAATAAACATTAATTAATTTATACCGCGTTTTCCTATGAAATCTTTAAATATTCACATAAAACCTTAAAAATAAAGCTTTAGTATTTTGATTTGTGAAAATATTATTTACATTAGCCACATCATTACATTTATGAAAACAACAACTTATACATATCACAACTGGTTTTATTTCTTTTTTAGCAGAAGAAACGAGATGATGTATGTATAATTTATAATATAAATTTTAATATAAGTCTCGATTTTAAATCGGGACTTTTTTTTTGAACTATGATTAAATCTGTAGCCATACAAGGAGTAAAAGGATCATTCCATCATATTGTGTCTCAAAACTATTTTAGTGAAGACACGTATATTTTAGAATGCTTGTCGTTTGATCGTGCTGTAGAAAGCCTAATTAATGAAGAAACTGATGCTGTAGTTATGGCTATTGAAAATTCTATTGCTGGCTCCATCATACCAAATTATGCACTCATTGATAATGAAAATCTGCACATTGTAGGTGAACAATATTTAGATATACAACACAATTTAATGGCTTTGCCAAATCAATCACTTAATGACATTAAAGAAGTGTATTCACATCCAATGGCATTGTTGCAGTGTAAAGAGTTTTTTAAAAATCATCCACACATCAAATTGGTAGAAGATAAAGACACAGCTGAGGTTGCTGAGCGTATTCAAAGGCATCAAATTAAGGGAATTGCTGCAATTGCAAGCACATTAGCTGCTGAGCTGTTTGAACTTGAAATTTTAGCACCAAGTATACAAACTATCAAGCATAACGAAACACGTTTTGTCATAGTTAAGCGCGAAAATCATGAAATCCCGGAAAGTGAAATTAACAAAGCCTCTATAAAATTTGATGTGGACCATAAGCGAGGAAGCCTAGCTGCTTTACTTAATGTGATGAGTGATTGTAAATTGAATCTGACCAAAATACAATCCTTACCGAAAATTGAAACACCTTGGAAATACGCCTTTTTTGTTGATGTAACGTTTGAAAGTTATGACGATTTTAAAAAAGCAAAATCCATAATTAACATTATGGCTCACAATTTTAAAGTGTTAGGAGAATATAAAAACGCCAAGTTATGATAGAGGTTGCCAACAGATTACATAGCGTTGAAGAATATTACTTTTCTAAAAAACTTAGAGAGGTTGCTTTACTTAAAGCGAGCGGAAAACCAATAATAAATTTAGGAATTGGCAGTCCAGATTTGCAGCCACCTCATAAAGTCATCGCAGCATTAACTGAAAGTTTGGTTGATGCAAACGCTAATAAATACCAGAGTTACCAAGGCCTTCCTGAGTTAAGAGAAGCTATAGTTGGTTTTTATAAGGAACACTATCAAGTGAACCTGAGTCCTTCAACTGAAGTACTGCCTTTAATGGGTAGCAAAGAAGGCATCATGCATATTTCAATGGCATTTTTAAATCCAGGAGACGAAGTTCTGATTCCAAATCCTGGTTATCCAACCTATCAAGCCGTGGCCAAATTGTTAGAGGCCAAACCAGTTTTTTACGACTTAAAAGAGAAAAATAACTGGCTGCCTGATTTAAAAGCTTTAGAAAAACAAGATTTATCCAAAGTGAAATTAATGTGGATTAATTATCCTCATATGCCAACAGGTGCAACAGCGTCGCATGCCTTTTTTAATCAATTGGTGGCCTTTGCAAAACAGCATCAAATATTGATAGTTAATGACAATCCTTACAGCTTTGTGCTCAATGATTCACCACGAAGCATTTTAAGTGCTCATGGAGCGAAAGATGTTTGTTTGGAATTGAATTCATTGAGTAAAACTTTTAATATGGCTGGTTGGCGTGTTGGTATGGTGTTAGGAAATAATGAGCACATCAATGCCATTTTAAAAGTCAAAAGTAACATGGATTCAGGTATGTTTTACGGCATTCAAAAAGGAGCGATAGAAGCTTTGAAATGTTCGAAATTATGGTATTTGAGTTTAAATAGTGTTTACGAACAACGACGAGAATTGGTTTGGAAATTAGCAGAAGCCTTAAATTGTACATATGACGAAAACGCCACAGGACTTTTTGTTTGGGCAAAGTTACCACCTTATTTAAAGTCGGAGGAATTTATAGAAACCGTTTTAAAAAACAATCACATTTTTATTGCTCCTGGAACTATTTTTGGTAGCAATGGAGAAGGGTATATAAGATTCTCGTTGTGTGCTAGTACTGAAGATTTAGAAGAAGCAATTTCAAGAATATGATGGAAAAGATTTACATAATAGGTATAGGATTAATAGGAGGAAGTTTTGCTTTAGATATTAAACGATTGCATCCCGAAACTAAAATTTTCGGAATTGACCATAATGAAGCACATCTTAAAGAAGCACTATCATTAAATATCATTGATAATACTGCCACTATTGAGGACTTAAGTAATGCAGATTTGGTTATCGTAGCTATTCCGGTAAATGCAACTGT
>CAZRDG010000314.1:0-2935 GCA_964598775.1 uncultured Lacinutrix sp. | reverse complement strand
GTCCTTGGTGTATACAAACCTGGAAATGTGAAGTTAACTCCAAAAATTTTAAAGAATTCTCAAGAATATGTAACCAAGAAATTTGGAGTTAAACACAACCATATTGATTTTGTATTTCATGGAGGTTCAGGTTCTACGGTTGAAGAAATCCGAGAAGCTATTGGCTATGGTGTTATAAAAATGAATATTGACACAGATATGCAATATGCATTTATGAGTGGCATTAGAGATTACATGAAAGAAAAAGAAGGGTATTTACAATCACAAATTGGTAATCCTGAAGGAGATGACATCCCAAATAAAAAATACTACGATCCTAGAGTTTGGCTACGCAAAGGCGAAAACACTTTTGTTGAACGTTTAAAGAAAGCTTTTGAAGATTTAAATAATGTAAATACATTATAAAATTTGTAGTTTTGCATCCTAACTAACAACTAAAATATCTTTTAATAATGGCATGGTTTAAACGAAAAGGCAAAGGTATTAATACACCTACTGAAGCGAAAAAGGATACACCTAAAGGTTTGTGGTATAAATCTCCAACTGGAAAGGTTATTGATACTGAAGAGCTAGAGAAAAACTATTATGTAAGTCCGGAAGATGGTTATCATGTAAGAATTGGTAGCAAAGAGTATTTTGAAATTTTGTTTGATGATGGTAAGTTCAAAGAATTAGATGCTAATCTATCATCTAAAGATCCTCTCAAATTTGAGGACACTAAAAAATATCCAGATCGTTTAAAAGCTGCTAGTGAAAAAACGAAATTAAAAGATGCCATCAGAACTGCTGTTGGTAAGTCTAAAGGAAATGATTTAGTTGTTGCCTGCATGGATTTTAGTTTTATTGGTGGCTCAATGGGAAGTGTTGTCGGTGAAAAAATTGCCAGAGCAGCAGACTATGCCTTGAAAAAGAAAATACCATTCATGATTATCTCAAAATCAGGTGGCGCTCGTATGATGGAAGCAGCTTATTCTTTAATGCAATTAGCAAAAACCTCAGCTAAACTGGCTCAATTAGCCGAAGCAAAGGTTCCATATATTTCTTTATGTACAGATCCTACAACTGGTGGAACAACGGCCTCATTTGCAATGTTAGGCGATATCAATATTAGCGAACCTGGAGCCTTAATTGGTTTTGCAGGACCTCGCGTTGTTAGAGATACTACAGGAAAGGAATTACCTGAAGGTTTCCAAACTGCTGAGTTTGTATTGGAACATGGCTTTTTAGATTTCATCACACATAGAAAAGATCTTAAAAACAGAGTAAACCTTTATATAGATTTGATTTTAAATCAACCTTTAAGAGCATAAAAAAAGCGAGCCAAATGGCTCGCTTTTTCTTCATTAAAGCAAAAAAATCTAATTCAAGGTAATATCTATTACTGTACCATTATCAAAAGTAAACATTGCTTGATTATCGCAATCTCCCTCACCATAATCAAAAACTCCAGAAAAATTGGTACGCTCAACATCAATTGAACCACTCACAAAATAATAGCATATTACTTCTCTTCTAAGAGGAATCACAACCTCATAAGAATGAGTATTACCATTAACAAACGTTGTCGTCCAATTACCTGTGACTTCAAACACATTATCACTCCAAACACCACTGCCAAAACCTTCAATCCATTCTCTAACTTTCACACCATTTCTTGATGCTTGTGCTCCATTTGGCCAAATCACTGTAATATCTGTAGTCTTTGTAAACTGAGGATTACCATTTTGATTAGACAGCACTTTTACTATAGTCTTTCCACCAACGATATTCTTATTATTAAAATAAAAATCCTCTAGTGTTTTTGAAATCGTAATTTGTTGTGCTTCAGGATTACGCGTATAACTTAGTATCATTTTCCCTTTAAAGGTATTACCATTTATAACACAACCTTCGGTACCAAAATCGACTGTAATTTCTCTAGACATAGCTTCAATAACTACTGTAATTGTAACACAATCAGGAAACATATTAGCCGTTCTGTATAAATCTCCTTCTGTGTTAGCGCCTCCGCTTTCAACTTCTTCTTGATCTTCGTAAATCTGAATTGCGATATCATCCATAGCATCAGAAGCTCCATCAATTTCAGAAGATAAAGCTACTTCTGAGAAATCTTGAGCTTCATCTTGTTCATCAGTATCATTATTGCTGCAGGCAGTAAATATCAATCCTATTGCAACAATGAACATCCATACAATGTTCTTTAATTTTAAATTTTTCATAATTATTTTTTTATGTTAATATAATGTTAAGACCTAATCATTTACAAAAGGTTTAATGCCGTTTATCGAAAAGATTTAATCTAGTACTTAAACGCTTGTAAATCATAATTATTTATTATCTTTGCAGCTTGAAAGAAAATCTTTCATCGTACATAACAATCATTTACAATAATATTAGCATGTATTTAGATCAAAAAGAAAAAGAGGCAATCTTTAAAAAACACGGTAAAAACGCAAAGGACACAGGAACATCTGAAGGACAGATTGCATTGTTTACTTACAGAATTAATCACCTAACTGAACACCTAAAAAACAATCGTAAAGATTACAATACTGAGCGTTCATTAGTAAAACTAGTAGGAAAACGTCGTTCATTACTAGATTACTTAGCAAAGAAAGATATTTTAAGATATCGTGCCATAGTAAAAGAATTAGGATTAAGAAAATAATCACATAAAGAGGCTTTATAGCCTCTTTTTTGTTTACATATAACTCCATCAGAAGAGTATAAAATCTGAAAGATAAGAAGCTATTTACAGTTTTTCATTGGTCACACACAACAACTACAACGACACAACGACCATTGTTTAACAGAATTTTGATACGGAAATAATTGTATCAAAATTAGAATTAAAAAATTTATGATTCCAAAAGTTTTTAGAGAGGTCATTGACCTTGGTGATGGTAGAGAAATTTCTATCGAAACCGGAAAATTA
>CAZRDG010000313.1:0-2938 GCA_964598775.1 uncultured Lacinutrix sp. | reverse complement strand
TGATTAAAAGGAAAATAAAACCACTAATAATAAAAAGGTTTAAAGAGCTTTTCTTATATAAGTCCTTGAGTCCTTCCTTGTTTTTTTCGTTTATGAATTTTGCAGTAATAGGATTTGTAATTTGATGCATTGACCTTGCAGGCACACCAATAACTGTAGCAATGTAAATGGCTACACCATAATAGGCCACGTTTTCAATTTCTATAAATTGGCCAATCATAAATTTATCAACCTCTAAAATTATATTTGCTACAGAACCAGCAAGAATTATAATAGCTGAATATTTAAAAACAGCTACCATATTTGGAAATTTCCCGAATCTGAATATTGGTCGTCTTATATAAAAAGCATACATCATCATGGCGAGAGTTCTCAATACATAAACTCCAACTGCCGCATAAATAAACGTTTCAATGTCTAAAAGCTCTAAATACAAACTAAACAATAAAATGGCTATTCCTGCTCTGTGAAATACTTCCATCAAGAAATTACCAAATACACTATTCATGTGCACTTTGGTCCATGCATAGAACACTTCAAAGTAAGAGAAAGCAATAGCTGAAACATAAATAAGCCAGACATAATCCTTAACAATTGGATTTCTTTGTGAAAGAAAATGACTTATAGTTTCAAAAGAAAAATGACCAATTAATCCTATTGGAATGATAAGCAACAAAGGCAAAATAAGCATATAGGTTAAAAAACTGTTAATGCTATTTCTTGTTTTATATGATGAATAAAATTTAATGATTGTGTTATGCACTCCAAAAGCCAATAATGGCATCATAACATAAGCTGTTGAGAATATATAAGTAATAAGTCCATAATAGGTTTCTGACATGAATTCAGTATACAGAAACAAGGTGTTTATAGCACCAATTCCAAACCCTAAATAGGTAGTAATTGTGTTTTTAAGTGTTTGACTCTGTACTATTCCCATTTCACAACATCTAGTTTATGAGTTCTGCAAGCTTTGAAGTCAATGCTTTTCTGCTATACTGTTGCAATCCAATAGCATTACTTTTTAAATCTCCTGTTCTGAAAGCCTCAAACATATCCAAAATTGCTTCTTTTATAGCTTCATAGTCGCTGTACAAAAAGTAATTTCCCGTATTTGTGGCTCTTAAAATTTCTGAAACATCTGAACCTTTTGGACCAATAGATAGAATTGGTCTGTTTGACACCATATACTCAAACAATTTTCCAGGAATAATACATTTAGTGTCTTCAGAATCTATTTCAATGAGCAGTAAAACTTGTGATTTTCTCTGATATTTAATTGCTTCAACATGCGGCACATACCCTTTTAAATTGACATATTGAGAAAGGTTATATTCCTCTAGACTTCTTAAGACCTCTTCACTTACTGAACCAACAAAATTAAGTTGAAGCATTGATGCAAATACTTTATTGATATCTATGAGTTCCTCTAAAACTTTCCAAAGTACTTCAGGGTTTCTATCAGACAATAATGAACCAATATGAGATATTGAGAATTTTTCATCTAACTCAACTGAAGCGACAGATTCATAATCATACCCATTAGTAATGACTTCGATAGGCTGTTTTGTCAAAGTAGTAAAATTTAATTTTGTGTTATTACTAGTCACAATAATTTTATCGGCAGAATTGAGTACTTTAGATTCCAATTCCTTATGCTTTTTCTTTGCTCTTGGCAAAAGTCTTAACTTCTTATGGTATCCTATGGTAGTCCAAGGATCTCTAAAATCGGCTATCCAAATGATATCCAGTTTATGTTTAAGTTGTTCGCCAATAAGATGTAAACTATGTGGTGGTCCAGTAGTAATAATTGTATCTATGCTATAATCTCTTATATAAGTTGATAAATAGTTAACCGAAGGTTTTATCCATTTTTTTCTCGCATCAGGAATAAAGAAATTACCTCTTACAAAAAGCATCAAACGCTCCATAACACCTTGTTTTTTTTGCTCAGGAATAATGCCTTTGCTTATGGTATCTGATTTTCCTTTAGATAATTTACTTGCTAATTGATATGGTTCAACTATTGGTTGTTTTATTACAGTTAATCCTTTTGGAATTTCATCAACCAAACTTTCATCTGTTACAGGATAATTAGGATTTGAAGGCACATAGACTATTGGTTCTACATTAAAGACAGGCAAATATTTGATGAATTTTAACCAACGTTGAACACCAGGACCTCCAGCTGGTGGCCAATAATATGTAATGATTAAAACCTTTTTTTTATCCATGTTTTGCTTCAAACAAAAACAATCAACTTACTCTTTCTTTTTAAATTCAAAAAACAAGCCTACAACCAATAAAAGCATCAACATTATCGAGCTTGCCATAGCAATGGTACTTCCTGTTTTAATAACTCCTGGTTCAAATTTAAACTCAATGGCATGGTTTCCTTCCGGAATTTGTAACCCTCTTAAAATGTAATTGACTCTCACATGAGGTGTAACTTCTCCATCAATATAAGCGTTCCAACCTTGAGCATAATAGTTTTCTGAAAAAACTGCAAATCCTTCATTGGAATTACGAGATTCATATTTTAAATAATTCGGCTTATACTCAACCAATTTAATTGTGGCCAGAGAATCAACCAAGAACTCATTTTGTAATCCATCAAAACCAGTATAAACAGCTTTAGTCTTATTATCCAAACTGTCTAAAGCAATGATTTCTTCATTGGCACTTGATTTTTGCTCTAATTCTGATATAAACCAAGCATTACCATTTGCATCTGTGTTTGAATAAGGAAACACTTCGCCTTCTTCATTTTGCGCAATGATGTATTTGGTATTGAGCATGTTCAATACACCTAAATGGTTTTGAGCAATGTAGAAGTTAAACACATCATCATAACGTTTCATTTTTGCAGCATGATAGCCATAGAGGGAATTATGACAATAAGAAGGTTTCGTATTACCTGTTGTTAAATCAAACACTC
>CAZRDG010000312.1:0-2956 GCA_964598775.1 uncultured Lacinutrix sp. | reverse complement strand
CAACGACCAAAACCTTATTCTTTGGGATGGCATCAAAATGTATCAGTCTGGACATTTTTTTGGTCTTATTTCTGCCTTTAATCCCTATCTCACCAAAGATGTTATCGTATCCAAAAACGGATCAAGTGCTGCTTATGGCGATGGCGTTTCTAGTGTTATTGACATGCGTTCGTCCAATCAAATTGAGCTTATTGATAATGCTGGAATTGGAGTAAACCTAGTCAATGCTGATGCCTACTATAAAGGTGATATCAATACCAAAATGGGATTGCAACTTTCAGCAAGACGCTCTCTTACCGATTTGTTTACAACACCAACTTATGATGAATATTTTAAGCGAATCTTTCAAGATACAGACTTAACCAGTTCCAATACCATTTCACAAAATGAACAATTTTATTTTTATGATGTGTCTGCAAAATTTCTTTACGACATTTCTGAAAAAGACGACATTCGTGTTAATGCACTAAATATTTATAACGATCTCAACTATGATGAAGAAGCTACTATAAATGATGTTAATGAAATTTTAAATAGTAAACTAACACAACGAAACCTGGCTTTAGGAATTACTTATAACCGAATATGGAGCGACAAGGTGACTACCTCAGCGCAATTATCATTATCAAATTATGATTTGGATGCTACCAATTTTGACGTTAATAGCAATCAACGGTTAATTCAAGAAAACAAAGTACTTGATACTGGATTAAAACTACATCTCACCTTCAAACCAGATGAAACCATAAACTATTTTGGTGGTTATCAATTTTCTGAGGTTGGTGTTAGCAATCTGGAAGATGTTAATAATCCTGTGTTTCGACGATTAGCAAAAGAAGTTATTAGAACACATTCCATTTTTAATGAAATTGGTTTTAGCTCAAAATCCAAAAAAACAAACGCACGAATTGGACTTCGAACCAATTATATTGAAAAGTTTTCAGAAATTTATTTTGAACCTAGAATTAGCTTTAGTCAGAGGTTTTTGTCAAATTTTAGAATAGAATTGTTAGGTGAGTTAAAAAGTCAAACGACCTCTCAAATCATCGATTTACAAAATGATTTTTTAGGTGTTGAAAAACGTCGTTGGGTAGTCTCGAATAATGACGATATCCCAATCATTAAAAGCAAGCAATTTTCAGCTGGACTGCATTACAACAAAAACAAGTTACTCATTAGTGCTGAAGCCTATATTAAAGAGGTTGAAGATATAACAACACGAAGTCAAGGCTTTCAAAATCAGTATCAATTTATAAACGCTATTGGCAGATATCGCATTAAAGGCATTGACTTACTAGTCAATAAACAAATTGCAAATTTAAGCTCTTGGCTTAGTTATTCTTTAAGTAAAAACGATTACACTTTTGACGACTTAAATTTCGGGAATGATTTTCCAAACAATGTTGATATCAGACATTCTATAAAATTTGGTAGTAGCTTAACCTATAACAAATTGAAGCTTGCAGTTGGCATTAATTGGAGGTCAGGAAAACCTTTTACTGAACCTAATGCCAACAATCCAGTTTCTGGAAACTTCATTAATTATGGTTTACCAAATGACGAAAATATAAGCTATTACTTAAGAGCAGATATTTCAGCAATCTACAATTTTAAACTAAGTAAATCTATTAATGCTTCTTGTGGTTTTTCATTGTGGAATGTAACCAACAACAAAAATATTATTAATACTTACTACACCATTAACGACGCTGACAGCACTAATAAAGTAGAATTAGAATCCTTAGGAATAACTCCTAATTTCAGTTTTCGAGTTCATTTTTAGCAGTTTGCTTTATTGCAAAATTGGGTTAACTTAGCAATGCTCGAAACGATACCTTAAACTTCCTTTCATTTTAATCAATCTAATCAAGGTATCATCATGCTCGCAAAAAAATTATTTTTCGTTCCTAGAATCACTTTTATTTTATTCTTTTTAGTTAGCTTTTCGGCTTTCAGTCAAGGCTTTGAAGGCTATTACAACTATCCAACAGCACATAACAATACGCTTATTTTTTCTGCTGAAGGTGATTTGTGGACTGTTCCTCTTTCTGGTGGATTGGCACAAAGACTCACCACTCATAAAGAAGAAGAAATGTCTCCTAAGATTTCTCCTGACGGAAAAACCATTGCTTTTACAGCAAGTTATGAAGGTCCATCAGAAATCTATACCATGCCAATTACTGGTGGATTACCAACACGTTGGACTTATGAAAGTGACTTTTCTGTAGCCAATGGATGGACTCCAGATGGCAACATAGTATATGATACGAGAGCTTTTTCTACGCAACCAGAACGTCAGTTAGTCACTATCAATACCAAAACGAAACACAAAGAACGTGTTCCACTTCATCAAGCCAGTGAAGCCTCTTATGATGCTTCTGGCAACACGGTTTATTTTGTTCGTCCATCGTTTCATGGAAACGTGACTAAGCGTTATCAAGGTGGAACAGCTAGACAAATCTGGAAGTTTACCAATGGAAGCTCAGAAGCGGTTAGAATAACCAATGGTTATAATGGTGAAAGTCACCATCCAATGTGTTACAATAATCGTGTTTACTTTTTGACTGCAAGAGATGGAATTATGAATATTTGGTCGATTGATGAAAATGGTAACGACTTACAACAACATACCAAACATGTCGGATTTGACGCGAGAGAATCTTCCATCTCAAACAACGGAGTTATTGTCTATAAATTAGGAGCTGATATCTGGAAATATGATGTTAATTCTGGTGCTAACGAAAAAATCAACATTCGTATTGCTTCAGATTTAGATCACCGAAGAGAAAAATGGGTTGAAAACCCTACAGATTACATTTCATCAGTTCATCCAGATAAAGATGGAAGTCGCGTTGCGATTACAGCTCGAGGTCGCGTTTTTGTTGCTCCAGTTGAATCTGGAAGATTTATAGAATTCCCTCACAAAAACAATGTGCGCTTAAACGATGCTGTGTTT
>CAZRDG010000311.1:0-2959 GCA_964598775.1 uncultured Lacinutrix sp. | reverse complement strand
AATATTTGTTACCCATAAAACGTTTAATAGAATAAACCGTTTTTGTTGGGTTTGTTACTGCCTGACGTTTTGCTGGATCACCAACTTTAATTTCACCGCCTTCAACGAAAGCTATTACTGATGGTGTAGTACGCTTACCTTCTGCGTTAGGAATTACAACTGGCTCACTACCTTCCATAACAGAAACGCATGAGTTTGTTGTTCCTAAATCGATTCCAATAATTTTACTCATAATATGATACTTTATAAATTGTGTTGAATGTTCTTTTTAAATTCAATAACGTTATGTCAATGATTATGCCATGACAAAAAATATGACACCTTGTCAGAAGTTTTTAAAACAATGATTAATTTGATAGGGTTCAAAGAATTTATTCTTAAATTTAATTATTAAAAAAAAAAATACAATGAAAAAACTACTTTACCTTTTTATCACATTCACTAGCATATTAATTTCATCATGCGAAGGTCCACAAGGTCCTCCAGGAAGAGATGGCGGAATAATTGTTTCACAAGCATTCGAAATTGAAATTGATTTTAATGCTGGTAACAACTATGAATATATAGAGCCTTATGGTTTTCAAGTATTTCCTACTGATGTAACTTTAGTTTATATTTTGTGGGAAATTCAAAATGGTCAAGAAATATGGCGATTATTACCTCAAAACGTCGAATTCATTGATGGCACATTAACCTATAACTTTGATTTTACTCAGGTTGATGTACGTTTCTTTCTTGATGGAACCGTTGATTTTAATTTTTTAGATCCTTCTTGGACTCAAAATCAAGTTTTTAGAGTTGTTGTTGTTCCAGCTGACAATGTAGGTAAACTAAGTTACTCAGATATAAATACTGTAATAGAAGCTTTCAACATTAAATCATTTGAAAAACGATAATCCTTTATCGCTTTTTTTCTGAAAATAGATTAAAACTAAATGTATATTTGTCGCCAATATTAAGATATAGTACATGGAGTGTATTTCTATTTTTGACATGCTTAAAATTGGTGTTGGACCATCAAGTTCACATACTTTAGGACCTTGGAGAGCAGCAGAGCGTTGGATAAAAGAATTAAAAGCTAAAAATAATTTTAATGCTGTAGAAAAAATTACAGTTGATTTATATGGCTCATTATCATTAACAGGTAAAGGTCATGCTACAGACTATGCAGTTATGCTAGGTTTAAGTGGTGCTGATCCAGAAACAATACCTACAGAGTCTATCGATGTTATTATAGCTTCTATAAAAAACACACATATTCTTGCTTTTAATAATGAAATATCAATTCAATTTAATCCTGAATCAGATATCATTTTTAATAGAAAATTCCTTCCTTTTCATGCTAATGGATTAAAATTTTCTGCAACTATAAATGGTAAAAAAACAAGTTCAACTTTTTATTCAATTGGAGGTGGTTTTGTTGTAAAAGAGGAACGCAAAAACTCTAAAAAAAATAAAGAGATTTTTTTTAATACTTTTCCTTACCCAATTCGTCTAGGAACTGAATTATTAAATTATTGTGAGACTTTAAAATTAAATATCTCGGATGTTGTATTAGAAAATGAAAAATCTATAAGAAGCAATCAAGATATTGATTTTGAATTACATCGAATATGGAATACCATGCTAGAATGCATGTATATAGGCTGCCATACTGAAGGAAATTTACCTGGTGGACTTCATGTAAGACGAAGAGCTTTTGATACTCACAAAACATTAATAGGAAACCTTCCTTACGAATCGCCAGAAGAATGGTTAAAAACAATAAGGTTAACAGAAGTAAAATTTAGACAAATCTTAAAATGGGTAAGTTGTTTTGCCTTAGCTGTAAATGAAGTAAATGCTTCATTAGGCCGAGTTGTTACAGCGCCTACAAATGGAAGTGCTGGTGTTATTCCTGCAGTTTTAATGTATTATATGGTTATTGAAAATCATGATGCAGATTTTGAACATGTTAAAAAGTTTTTACTCGTAGCAGGTGAGATTGGAAGCATCTTTAAAAAAGGAGCAACAATATCAGCCGCAATGGGTGGATGTCAAGCAGAAATTGGTGTTTCTGCAGCTATGGCTGCTGGTGCTCTATGTGAATTGCTAGGTGGAACACCTGAGCAAGTATTAATTGCTGCTGAAATAGCTATGGAACATCATCTAGGTTTAACTTGTGATCCTATTGGTGGCTTAGTACAAATTCCTTGTATTGAAAGAAACTCAATGGGAGCCATAAAAGCTATAAATGCAGCGGAACTTGCCATTGATACAGACCCAAAAAATGTAAAAGTACCATTAGACAAAGTAGTTTCTACGATGTGGGAAACTGCAAAAGACATGAATACTAAATATAAAGAAACTTCTGAAGGAGGTCTAGCTGTTGGTGTAAATCTTACAGATTGTTAATAGATAACCAATAATAAATTTAATCTTACTATTTTTATACTTTTAAAACTTAACGTATGTCAGTAGCAAAAAACCATTATAAGAGAATTACAGTAAAAACATTAGTTGATATGAAATCTAAAGGAGAGAAAATATCAATGTTAACTGCTTATGATTATACAATGGCAAAAATAGTTGATGGCTCAGGCATAGATGTTATATTAGTTGGTGATTCTGCTAGTAATGTAATGGCTGGACACGAAACAACACTGCCAATTACCCTTGACCAAATGATATATCATGCGTCGGCAGTTATAAGAGCTATTGAAAGAGCATTAGTAGTAGTAGATCTTCCTTTTGGAAGTTATCAAAGTGATCCAAAAGAAGCTTTAAGATCAGCTATTAGAATGATGAAAGAAAGTGGTGGTCATGCAGTAAAACTAGAAGGCGGACAAGAAATAAAAGAATCGATTAAACGAATACTAAATGCAGGAATTCCTGTAATGGGACATTTAGGATTAACTCCACAGTCTATATACAAATTTGGTACTTATACTGTTAGAGCAAAAGAAGAAGAGGAAGCTAT
>CAZRDG010000310.1:0-2959 GCA_964598775.1 uncultured Lacinutrix sp. | reverse complement strand
CAGCTCCAGTTTCAGTGATTACCATATTCAAAGCTGCAGCTCTACCACGTCTGTACTTTTTATGGAAATTATCGACCAAATTTTGATCGTTGGTATAGGCATGAATAGTTTCTAAGTGTCCGCTTTTTACACCAAACGAGTCTTCCATAACTTTTAAAATCGGAGTAATGGCATTGGTTGTACATGATGCTGCTGAGAAAATATCTACTTTATCAGGATTGTTATCAAATTGGTTAACACCATGAACAATATTTGGAACTCCTTTTCCAGGAGCTGTTAATAGCACTTTATTGACACCTTTTGAAGCTAAATGTCTGCTTAAGGCTTCTTTATCTCTAAAAGCTCCAGTATTATCAATTACCAAAGCATCGTTGATTCCGTATTGTGTATAGTCAATATCTTCTGGGTTATTTGCCGAAATGATATTTACTGTAGTTCCATTAATGATAAGAGCATTGTTGTTTACATCTGCTGTAACTGTTCCAGAAAAATCACCGTGAACAGAGTCATTACGAAGTAAAGAGGCTCTTTTTTCAAGAACTGTTGCATTAATTTCGCCTCTTGTCACTATGGCGCGTAAACGTAACTGACTGCCTTTTCCAGTTCTGGTCATTAGCTCTCTAGCAACCAATCGACCAATACGACCAAAACCATATAGAATAACATCCTTTGGTTTGATGCTTTCAATGGAATTTGCACCTTTTAATTTTGAAGCAATGAAAGCAGCAGCATTATTGTATTTATCATCCTCTAAGTGATACTCATAGGTTAATTTTCCGATGTCTAATTTTGCTGGAGGAAGATCGAAATTTTTAATAGCTTGAGCAATTTCAACCGAATCAAAAATAGAGATTGGTTTTTGCACAAACTCGCCAGCATATTCATGTAAATTTAGAATCTCGCTAACATTTCTGTCAATTAGTTGGTTTCTAAAAAGTACTAACTCAATAGACTTATCGTACCATAAATCGCTTACTATTTTAATAAATTCTACAGTAGCTCTGCGTCTGTCGGCTTGAAAAGCTAATTCCTTTTCATAAGTTCCATTAAAACTCATTGTGTTTTGGTTTAGATGTGTGTTGTTAAATTTTTTGCAAAAGTAATATATTTCAATCGTTTTCGTAACCAAATTTTAAAAAAAAGAAAACCCTCAATCTCAAAACTTTGACTGAGGGTTTTCACTGAAAAAAACACTATTATTTATCTAAATCTATAATTCACTTTTTCGCCATTTGATTTTACAATTTCAATACGCATTGGCTCATATTCTGAGCGGTTTGTAATGATTTGTTCTACTTGCTCAATCGAGTTTACTTTTATGCCGTTAATGGCTGTAACGATGCTTCCTTTATCAATACCATCTGCTTTCCATTCATCTTTGTAGCGATCACTTAAATCAGTTATAACTAAACCATAATCGAGATCATACTTTTTCAAATCTGATTGAGCTGCTTTTTTAAGGGTGCCAATAACAGGAACATTTACGGTCATATTTTTATATAAGGTCACAGGGAATACTTTTTCTTCACCATTTCTCAGAACAGCGACATTCACAATATCGTTTGGTCGCTTAGTGCTTAAGAATCCTCTTAAGTCTGCAAATTTTGTGATTCGAGTATTATCGATGCTTTTTATAATATCACCACTTTTTAATCCAGCTTTTTCAGCTCCAGATTCAGCTTGAACTTCGCTAACATAGAATCCTTCAGTTTCAGAAACACCTAAATCTTCAGCTGCTTTTCCGTTTAAGGCACCACCAACAACACCTAAAATTCCGTTTTGGACGTTGCCAAACTCCATGATATCAGCAATGACTTTCCTTGCAATGTTACTTGGTACTGCAAATGAATAACCAACATAAGAACCAGTTTGTGATGTGATAGCAGTATTTATTCCAATAAGCTCACCTCTAGTATTTACTAAAGCTCCACCTGAATTTCCAGGATTTACAGCAGCATCTGTTTGTATAAACGATTGTGTACTTCTACCTGTTTGGTCTAAATTTCTTGATTTAGCGCTTATAATTCCTGCTGTAACAGTGGACGTTAAGTTAAACGGATTACCAACCGCTAAAACCCATTCACCAATTTTAGCAGTATCGCTATCGCCAAATGTTGAGTATGGTAAACTTTCATCAGCATTAATTTTTAATAAAGCGATATCTGTTTTTGGATCAGTTCCAATAAGTTCTGCATTATAAGTTTTATTGTCGTTTGTGGTTATAGTTAAGGATTGTGCACCATCAATCACATGATTGTTAGTTATGATGTAACCATCTGCAGAAATAATAACTCCTGAACCTGTACCAATTTGAGGACGTTGTGAGCGTCTACCAAAAAATAAATCCTCAATAGTCATTTGTCTTGATCCAACAGCAGTATTTTGTACATGTACTACTGTATGAATTGTGTTTTCGGCAGCAGCTACAAAATCTGGATTAGTTAAAGCCAAATTGGTTTTTGTAGTACTATAAGTTGTTGGAATTGCCGAAGGTAATTCAGTTAATTGATGATTTACTGCAGCATTAGAATCGTTTTCGATAAAATATTTGTAACCTCCTAAAGTTAGGGCTCCACCTAATACTGAAACTAAAACAAGCGATAAGATCTTTTTCATGGTTTAAGTGTTTAGTTTAAGTTTTAAATGTTTAACGATTAAAATTAATTATTTATTGAAATTGAAATTCAACTTTAACGATTTTTAACGTCATTATTAACGCTGTTTTAACATCACATTTTACAGTTTAATATTTATATCTTTGTGACTCAAAATGAAATACACTTTTTATAAATATCAGGGAACTGGAAATGACTTTGTGATGATTGATAATCGTCAAAACATTTTCGACAAAAACGATACCAAACTCATAGCGCATTTGTGTGACAGACGATTTGGCATTGGAGCTGATGGTCTCATTTTATTAGAAAATGACGAAGAGACAGATTTTAAAATGGTCTAT
>CAZRDG010000309.1:0-3006 GCA_964598775.1 uncultured Lacinutrix sp. | reverse complement strand
CCGCGAGAATCACGCCGCCGGCGCGGAACAGACGGCCGAAGGCATGATAATTTATTTACTGGTTATTTGTAAGACTATGATACTCATTCTTTTTGTTGTTGACAATCACACTGGTATTTTCAAACTCAGATGCTCTGACAAAGTTGCCTTCCTTTTCGATGTCATGCATTTTCTTCTCTTCTTCATTCTCGACATAGACTTTATTCCCATTTTCATCAACTCTGTAGTACCGCACAGTAGATTTCCTTAATTCTCCATTGGTAATTGGTTGGCTATTTTGAGTTTGTTGGGGTTGTTTATAACTCGAGTACACTTTTGGTTGGTTCTGACTTGGACGGTTGTAGGTTGTATACACTGAATTGGTTGGGTTCATACTGTTGGTATATGTCCTTGGAGTGCTATTCACCACATTTTCTTGGATCGGTTGACTGTATGTGTAGGTCCTGGGCTGGTTGTAGTCTGTTACCATTTGAGACTTCTTATATATTTGTGAAGGCTGGTTGGCGTTCCTGATGGTGTTTTCAGAAGCCTTGACAAATCTTTGGTCCAGGGAATTTTGCTTATCTGCTCAACAGAGAAGGTGAAAAATTATTTACTTGGGAATTTACGGATCGATTAGGAAATGACCTCGAACTTTTAGATAATGGAAATGTTATTGGAATGTTTAAGGTTGAAGATGCCGATATAACATTTGGAGGTTATGGAGGTCAAATAAAAATAATAGCTCCAGATGGATCCATAGTTTGGTCATATGAGTATAGTTCGGAAGAATACGTTGCACATCATGACGTTGAAATTTTGCCAAATGGAAATGTTCTGTTTATGGTTTGGGAAAGAATTACTTTGGATGAATTACTTCAAAATGGAGGTGTTCCTCAAGATGGGATTACAGAATTTTTCACCGAAAAATTGATTGAAGTAAATCCAAATACAGATCAAATTGTTTGGGAATGGCGCAGTTGGGAACACATCATTCAAGATCAAGATAATTCAGCACTAAATTTTGGTTCAATTGGTGATAATCCACAGCGTTTTGATATTAATTATAACTCTCCTATCAAGTCTGATTTCATGCATGCTAACGGTATAGATTATGATGCAGATAGAGATGTTATTTTTCTAAGTGTAAATAATTTCAGTGAAATATGGGTCATAGACCATAGTACAACAACCCAAGAAGCCTCAACCACTTTAGGTGGCAACTACAATAAAGGAGGTGATCTACTTTATAGATTTGGAAATCCATTAGCATATAAAAATGGACTTGGTGAAGTTAGATTCGATAGAAATCATTTTCCTAATTTATTAGAGAGTGGCGAAGTAGGTGAAGGAAATTTATTGGTTTATGTCAATGGCATTACAACAGAGCAATCAAGTGTTTTTGAACTTCAAATCCCAGAAACTTTTTCATTGATCCCTTTTCAGGATAATGAACCCGCAGTTGTCTGGAGTTTTACCGATACCTCTATGTTTTCAGCTAATATTTCTGGAGCCGTAAGACTTAGTAATGGCAATACACTAATTTGTGAAGGCGATTATGGCTATTGGGAAATTACACCAGAAGGTGAGATTGCCTGGAAATATAATGGTGGTGGTGCATTTTGGAGAGGTTATGTCTATGATTTTGATTTCATAGGATTACCGCCTTTGGGTATTACCTTTTAAACTAGAAGTGCTTCTAAATTATATTCAAAAGCACTTCTAAATGAAAAAGTAACTGCAGATGTAAGTTTAGTCCATATCAAATCGTACACCTAAAGAGATGTTGTTTTGTTTTGTAGCTTGATCTTTAAATATTGGTGATAAATCATACTTTACATAAAGTGCAGTATCATCAAAAGCCACATAGCCACTTAAACCATATACTAAGCTCGTAGCATTATAGCTTCGTTTTATTTTATCTTTAATGTTCTCTCCATCTACTGAATATTTTAGTTTTTGTCTGGTGCCAATATTAAAACCTGCATAACCACCTAAACCTATTTTAAATTGATTGCGAGTTGAATACCTGAAATACGTATCTCTGTCAATGCGCTTTGATGGCCCAAACTCGAAGTGAACCGGAAACACCAAGTTGCTAATTGATAGTTTTGATTTTTTTAGTTCGGTTGGAAATTCCTCTAACATCGTTTCGTTGCCATCTTGCACAAAGTACATGTTGTCTTTTGGCTTAAGCCCATTAATTTGAAACGAGTAACCATATTTAAGTCTCAAAAAATTTGAATTTTCAAACACTCTTGTTTTCCAAGCCCAACCAATTTCAAAGAAACGTGAACCTCCAAGTTTGTAAGGTGAATCGTCAAAACTTTCACCTTCTACAATAGCATTATTTAAACCGAAGGCTATCACAAAATCGCTTGTGGTTCGTTTGTCGTACTTTCTTGGCTTGTTTTTCCAGCGTCCAATTCTAAAAAAATTATCTTCTGATTCTGAGCCGCCAATACTAATTCTGAATCCAGGTTCGTCGTCATTTGAAACCATTGAAACGTCTGTATTACGTTCTAAAAGCGCAATTTTATTATCTACAATTGCTAATCGGTTTTCAATGTTTAAGGCTCTGTTTTTTGCTGCCTCTTGCTTTAAACTGTTTGCTTCTGATTCTGAAATCTCACCATTTTCAAAGCGTTTGTTAATGGCTTCAACTTCTTCTTTTAAGAAATCTCGCTCTTCAGTTTTTATTTTTTCCTTGAGCTCCTTTAAAATCTCTATTTTTTGAGAATTGCTGTTTGTTAAAGTCGTTTCCTGTGCATTCGCAAATGCAACACTACATATTAGAATAATACTTGCTAAATAAATTGTAATTGTTTTCATAACTGTTCGTTGTTTGATGATTATTGATTTTGATTTGATGATTTTTAATTAATTATTACGTTCTGCCACAGCAGTTTTTACAGATTCATAACCTGATTTTATAGCGTCAAAAACTTTAGCTCTAAAGGATTGCTCTAAGTCGTCTTCAACGGATTGAAGCAAGGCATTAGCATCTACTTTGTTAGTAGCTTCGTT
>CAZRDG010000308.1:0-3015 GCA_964598775.1 uncultured Lacinutrix sp. | reverse complement strand
ATATTTGGATCTGAAGGGGCAACTGTAACATCACCAATTCCTGTAGTATTAAAAAAGTGATCGGAAATGTTTTTCCAAGTAGTACCAGCATCTGTGGTTTTCCAAACTCCTCCTCCTGTGGTACCCATATAATAGGTGAAGATATCACCTGAAACACCAGTAACTGTGGTTGAACGGCCTCCTCGAAAAGGACCAATATTTCTATATTCTAATGATTGATATAAATTTTCGTTTATAGATTGTGTCGTTGTTTTGGTTTGACTAACAGAAAATTGAGCCGATAAAAGGCATAAAAATAAACTGAAAATAGTTGAATTTTTCATATTTGGTTGGTTATTAAATAAGAAGGCTGGAATAAAATAGAATGAGGGCTACTTAAGTATTATTTCAAATTTAGGAATATTTTCTTGATTTGATTATTTACTTTTAGTTTTATATCTAACATTAAAAATAAGACCAATGATTATCATTAAAATACCAAGTAAACTCCACAAGGTATAAATTTCGTCAAACCAAATTAAACCAAACATTACGCTGAAAATAACTTCAATATATTTTAGCGGTGCTACTTGATTTGTTGACGCCACCTGAAATGCTTTGGTCATGTATAATTGTCCAAAATATCCAACAACACCTAAACTTAATAAAAAAAGCCAATCTATTCCGACTGGATTTACCCAATTTCTAATGGACAAAACGCCTCCAACTATTGTTGCAATTACCATAAAATAATTTACAACAACTACTGGATGTTCGCTCTTTCCAATTTTGTTAATAATAATATATACCAAACCACTAAAGAATGCCGCTATTAGTGCTAAGAATAGACCGTAACCACTAATTTGATTATCTAATCCTTTTAATAGTACAACTCCAGAAAAAGCCATTAAAAAAAATAACCATTGTACTGGTTTTATATATTCTCTTAATACGATAACGGCAAAAATAGCTGCAAAAATTGGTGAAATATAGCGCAAAGTTACAGCTGTACCTATAGGTAAATATTTAATTGACATGAAAAAAAATGTCATAGAAATCACTCCTGTTAGCCCTCTTAATATGAGTAATTTTTTATTATTACCGAGAAGAGGTATTTTATTTTTTAACAGAAATCCTATTGTAAAAAATAAAGAACTAGCAGATCTAAAGAATACAATTTGAAAAGCACTTACATTTGATAAATACTTGACAATTAAGTTCATTAAGGTGAATGCCAAGGCACTAATAATCATAAATTTAATAGCTTGCTTAATGTCCATTAGCAGCTAGTTATTAGTGATTGATTCATTCATTTATTTATTGAGTGAATCCCATAATTGAGTCATTTCAACAACTCTCTTATCAAGCATGGAAGCTGCTTCTTGAGTTTTCGCTGTTGGCATCTCATCTGCATTTTGTAAAACGGTTAGCAGATAAAGTAATTTAGATTGTAAGCCAACAATAGTTTCGTCTTTTAGCTCTGAAGCATAGATGCTTCCGTAGATAATATCGCCATTATTCGGTTCTCCACTTCCTCTGAATTTTTGAAGTTCATTTTTTGAACCATCTTTATCTGCGAGTTTTTTATCAATAGATTCTCTTATAACTTGAAGTGTTTCATAATTGTTATAACATTGTAATGATAACGTAGATTGTAAATTAAGTGCATCTGCACTCATTTCTGAACGTGGATCTAATTTTACTTTGATTATGTGTTCCATCGATTTGCCATTAACACTAAGTTTAATTTTGTACTCTCCAGGAGCAACAAATGGGCCAACAGGACCACTTTCGGTATTATATTGTACTGCAGCAATGGCATACCCTCTGCGAGCACCTCGAGGTTCTTTATAGCGTAAATTCCAAACAAAACGTTGGTGACCATTTTTGGTAGATAGTTTTTTAAATGGTCTAATCCAATATGTTGGATGCTGCATTGAGGTAGAATCTATAAATTCTTCAACATCATCACTTGAAAACCAAGTGACTTTATTGCCCTTTAAGTCAACTATTTCTAAGTTTACTTTATTTGCATTTGAATCTAAATAATAATCAATTAAAGCACCATCTGGTGGATTTTGTCCTGTTGGTTCTTCTGGTGGCAAAGGCGTGTCACTAAACATGTTATATCTAACTCTAAAAGCATTACTTGGTTGAAATAAATGAGATTTGTTAGTATTTATGTTATTAATTTCACGAAGTGGACTAAAATCATCAAGAATCCAAATGGAACGTCCATGAGTGCCAATAACCAAATCATTATCATGAATAACTAAATCTCGAATTGAAGATGCAGGCATATTCAGTCTCAAAGATTGCCAAGAAGCACCATCATTAGACGTAAAATATACTTCACGCTCTGTGCCTGCAAATAATAAACCCTTTTGCTTAGGGTCTTCTCTCACTGTATTTACAGGTCCTGAAGTGTTCATTCCAGTTACTATTTCTGTCCAAGTTTTTCCATAGTCATGAGTTTTGAAAATATGAGGTTTCATATCATCTTTTCTAATGGAATTCACCGCTATGTATGCTGTACCTTTATTAAAATGACCAGCATCTATTTGTGATATTTTGTCCCAAGATGATATGGCAGAAGGTGTTACATTTTCCCAAGTTTTTCCGCCATTAGTTGTAACATGCACAAAACCATCATCTGTTCCAGCCCAAATGATATTTTCATCGAGATGTGATGGGCCAAGAGCATAAACAATGGCACGCTGAGACATTGTTTTTAAGTTATCTGTTTTATAATCTCCAACACTCGCAGGAACTTCGGGTTGTTTTCTGGTTAGATCTTGGCTAATTTGTTGCCAATTCTGTCCACCATCAAGTGTTTTCCAAACTACGTTGGTTCCAAAAAGCAACATCTTATCATTTGCTGGATGAAATAATAATGGCATGGTTCTTATGTACCTAAATTCACCTGAACGTAATGCTTCTGGACCAACAAATTGAGACTGACCTGTTTTTTTGTTAAAACGTATGACACGACCTCCATAAATGATGTTAGAATCTTTTGGGTCTGGAGCTACATAA
>CAZRDG010000307.1:0-3028 GCA_964598775.1 uncultured Lacinutrix sp. | reverse complement strand
AACAGCATTAACCTCTGATCAAATAAGACTCATAAATCGTCTCACTAAAAATATCACAGTATTATTTGATGGTGATGCCGCTGGAATTAGAGCGTCACTTCGTGGTATTGATTTGATCCTAGAACAAGGCATGAATGTTAAGGTTTGCACGTTTCCTGAAGGTGAAGATCCTGATAGTTTTGCAAGGCAAAACACTTTTGAAGAGCTTGCCTTATACCTTGATGAAAATGCCAAAGATTTTATAGCATACAAGGCGTCTTTGTTGATGGAAGACGCTAAGAACGATCCCGTTAAAAAAGCTGGATTAATTAGAGATATGGTAAACAGTATTTCTAAAATTCCTGATCGCATTCAAAAAGAAATTTACGTTCAGGAATGTGCGAGAATAATGGATATTAGCGAAGAAGTGTTGTTTAGCACCTTAGCGCAAATAGGTAAAAAGGAACTTCAAGATGCGAATAAAGCATACAAGGAAGAACAAAAAGCATTTGATGTTATTCAGCGTAAAACTCCGACAAAAAAGGTAGACGTTCAATATGAATTAGAACGAAAAATCATAGAAATTTTGTTGCTCTATGGCAACAAAACGGAAGATTTTGAGGATTTGGTTTTAAAGGAAACTGAGAAAGGCGAATTAACCCTTGAGCCGGTTATACATCATGCAAAAGTATTTGAGAAAATATACTTGGATTTGCAAGAGGATGAAATGGAGTTTACGAATGAAAATTTCAGAGAGTTATACTACACCATCATTGATACCTTAAATCAAAACCCTGACTTTGCCATAGAAAATTTTGTAAATGGTGTTAATGAGCAAATGGCAAATGAGATTACAACAATTTTGATGAATGATGAGAAGTATCAACTTTCAAACTGGGAAAGCAAAAATATTTTCCCAAAAAGTAAATCACATGGAATTCCACAATTGGTTAATGAGACCATTTTAAGCCTTCGTTGTTTTTTAATTGATCAAAAAGTATCAGAATTCAAGCAAGACACTCAGGATCCGGAGAAACACAATAAAACACTATTAGAAGATGTTTTAAATTACTCAAATTTAAAAATGTTGTTGTCTAGAAAATTAAATCGTGTGCTTTAACTAGCCTAATTCCAAATGGCGAGCTTGGTTAATCAAATCGACCAAATTAGTCACATTAAGTTTTTTCATGAGTCGAGCTTTATAAGTGCTAACCGTTTTCTCATTAATATCGAGTTCTTCAGCTATTTCCTTATTGCGTCGTCCAGAAGATAAAAGTTTTAAAACTTCAACTTCGCGAGTAGAGAGTTTTTTATAAAGTTTGCTTGGTTTGTTTCCACGTTCGTCAAAAGCAAGACGCTGTGCTAAGTTATTACTAATGTAAATACCACCACTATAAACTTTCATAATGGCATCTTTTATAGTTTGTGTACTTACAGTTTTGGTTAAGTAGCCTGAAGCTCCTGCTTTAATGGTACTTACAGCATAAATTTCTTCAGGATGTGAGCTAAACATAATCACTTTAACGTCGTGATATTCTTTTTTAAGCGTTCGCAGCGCAGTTATACCATTAAGTTCGGGTAAATCTATTTCAGATAACACAACATCAACTTTTGTTCTGCCAACAAAATCAAATAATTCTTTTCCAGTAGTGACACTTCCAATAACTTGAATGTCTGGTGAAGATTCGAACAGCATTTTTAATCCTGTTCTAATGATAGGATGGTGATCTGCAACCAATACCTTAATCATGATGAGTGTTTTTTTAAATTGTTATAACCAAAGTCCACAAATAAATAGGTAGAGTTTAGGGTTGTTTTAATTGAGCAGATTGTCTCAAATTTAATAAAAAAAACAACGCAAGACCTTAATAAATAATGAATTTTGTAAGAATTATTTTAAATTTTTAGGAATTTCACAAATTGGAATAGGTATCATTTTGTGCTTATTCCCTGAATTATAACGTTTAAAAATTTCAAATACTACTTTTTCACGACCAGAAAAATCACTCGCAGTTTTACCAAGATCATTCATTTCCATAGCCCATTCCAATTCGTCATAATTTGCGCCAATTTGGTCCTCATCACTTCTTGCATCACCAAATAAACCATCACTTGGTGCAGCATTCATAATAGATTTAGGCACCTTTAAAAACTTACCAATGTTATAAACTTCAGATTTTAACAGATCTGCTATTGGACTCAAATCTACACCACCATCACCATATTTTGTGTAAAAGCCAACTCCAAAATCCTCTACCTTATTTCCTGTACCAGCAACCAATAGTCCTAATAAACCTGCGTGATAATATAATGTCGTCATGCGCAAGCGTGCTCTTGTATTGGCCAAAGCCATATCAACAGTTGCCTGTGTGCCTTCTAATGAAACTTCCGTTTTAAACTCTTCAAAAACTGGAGTTAAGTCAACTTTAATATCACTCACATTTGGAAAACGTGCTTTCAATTGTGCAATGTGTTCTTGACCTCGACTTACATGACTCGCAGCTTGATGAATTGGCATTTCAATGCAAAGCACTTGCAATCCGGTTTTAGCACATAAGGTTGAGGTAACAGCGGAGTCAATACCTCCAGAAATACCAATCACAAAGCCATTTACTTTGGCATTTGTGGCATAATCCTTAAGCCAATTTACAATATGATCTACAACTTTTTCTGTTTGCATGAAGTTTAGTTTTTAAGACAAAGAATGGTACATTTGCAAAACAAAAATAAACGAATAGAATAATTAATAAAAATTATTACCGTTTAAGTTTGATATTGATAAATTATGCGTAACCTATTAAGTTTCCTTGTCGTAATCTTGCTGTGTTTTCAGTCTTGTGAAAATGATAGTAAAGTTGAAAAAGAAATAGCTAAAATTGATATTGATGTTCAAGTAGAACGTTTTGAAAAACTATTTGCTGAAGCTTCTCCAAAAGACTTGCCCAAACTAAAAGCCCAATATCCTTTTATGTTTTCAAGACAATATCACGATTCCATTTGGATAGCCAGAATGCAAGATACTTTACAGCAAGAGATGTTTTCTGAGATA
>CAZRDG010000306.1:0-3051 GCA_964598775.1 uncultured Lacinutrix sp. | reverse complement strand
ATGAAACAACCATTATTAACTATGTTCGCATTGGCATTTATATGCATTGCAAATGCACAAGATTACAAATTTGGCAAAGTCTCAAAAAACGAAGTTGCTAACAATGTCTACGAAAAAGACACATCTGCAAGCGCAGTAATTTTATATAAATACAGAAACACTTATTTTGATCATGATCATCCTGATGGTTATATTGTGATAACAGAAGTCCATGAACGCATTAAAATATTAAACAAGGATGGCCTCGATTATGCTACAAAAAAAGTGAGATCATATGATTATGGAAAAAATCATGAAAAAATAAGTGGTATAAAAGGCTATACTTATAATATAGAAAACGGGAAACTTAAAACTGAAAAACTAAAAAAAGACGGCATATTTGAAGAAAAATTATCCGATTATTGGGAAGAAACATCATTCACAATGCCTAACGTTAAAGTTGGCTCAGTGGTTGAGTTTGCCTATCGAAAAACGTCTCCATTATGGTCAATTGACGATTTAATTATTCAAGAAGATATTCCAACTAAACATTTTTACGCCAAGATTGAAGTACTATCATATTTCCATTACAATATTGTTGCTAAAGGAAGATACAATATTGCACCTAAAAAATTTGAAGAGCTTAGAAATTTAAACATCAATTATGAGCAAAACACAAATGGCGCTCTAACTCAAGCCACTAAAAGTGCCACTATTCAAACTAAAGAATATGTATCTGAATATGATTTGCGCGACGTGCCAGCTTTAAAAGATGAACCTTATGTGGATAACAAAAATAATTATCGTGCAATGGTAAATTATGAATTAGCAAATGTTCAATTTCCAAATGGTAAACCTTATAGATATTCTAATACTTGGGAAGATGTTATTAAAACAGTGAATGAATCTGATTATTTTGGGAAGGAGTTAGAAAACACAAAGTTTTTAAAAGAAGATGCTGATCAAATTAGAACCAAAGGCACATCACAATCAGAGCTTACAAAAAATGCCTTCGAGTTTGTTAAAAGTAAAATGAGTTGGAATGGTAGTAAATCCACTACAGCAAGAGATGGATTAAAGAATGCATACAAAGAAAATACTGGAAATTCAGCTCAGATAAATTTGATGTTAACTGCATTATTAAGAGAGTGTGGAGTTAAAGCAAATCCGGTTTTAGTAAGTACGCGCGATCATGGATTTCCTGTATTCCCAACACTAGACGGTTTTAATTATGTTATTGCTTGTGCAGAGGTTGATGGAAAAATGATTCTTTTAGACGCTACAGATAAGTTAAGTTATTTGAATATCCTGCCACAGCGAGCTCTTAATTGGGAAGGTACAATGGTTTTGCAAGATGGAAGATATAAAAAGATTAATATGTATCCTGTCGATTTGAGTCAACATAATACAATAATGAGTGTCACAATTAATGATGATGGAAGCTTATCAGGCAGGCAAAATTCAAGTTATAGTGATCTGGATGGCATGGCGTATCGTAAAAATTATCAAACCTATTCAAAAGATGAATATATAGATCGTTTAATAAATACTTATGTATTTGACGATTTAACTGAATTTGAGGTGAAAAACGATAAAGATTTAGATAAATCTGTTATAGAATCCTATAGTTTTGAAATTGATGAAGGTGTTGATATGGTAGGTAATGAAATTTATTTTTCACCATTATTTTTCCACAGATTGGCAGAGAATCCATTTAAATTAAATGAGCGTAATTTTCCAGTTAATTTTGTGTACGCTTCGAGCCAAAAGAAAATGATAAATATTAAGATTCCAGAAGGTTATCAAGTCACTTCAACACCTGAACCTATTAAAATATCATTACCAGATAGTATGGGTTCATTTTTATTTAATATTAATGTAGTTGAGGGAGGATTAAATGTTATTAGTACTTTTGAAATCAATACAGCAATTATTCCTGAATTCAAATACGCTGAATTAAAGGAATTTTATAACCAGCGTGTATTGAAGGAAACAGAAAAAGTAGTGTTAACTAAAATATAACCATGAACATTAAAAACGCTCAAATAGAAGTAGATAACTGGATTAAAGCACATGGCGTGCGCTATTTTAATGAACTCACTAACATGGCTCAACTTACAGAAGAGGTCGGTGAAGTTGCTAGGATTATAGCACGACGCTATGGAGAACAGAGCGAAAAAGAAAGTGATAAAAACAAAGATCTTGGCGAAGAATTGGCAGATGTCATGTTTGTTGTGCTATGTTTAGCAAACCAAACAGGAGTAGATTTGGAAGAGGCTTTCAATAAAAAATTAGAAGCAAAAACAAAAAGAGATCACGATAGACATCATAATAACGATAAATTAAAATAGACAAATTCCACTGAATGAAGGAATTTTTATAAATGAATTTAAAACTTTATAAATCCTCAATAAATAGACACTCAGCATTAACGATAACAGGTTCTAAAAGCGAATCTAATAGGTTATTGTTATTACAAGCCTTGTTTCCAACAATTGGTGTTCAGAACATATCAAATGCAGATGATGCTGTACTTATGCAAAACGCATTAAATTCAGATTCAAATACATTAGATATTCATCATGCAGGAACAGCCATGCGATTTTTAACCGCTTTTTTATCTACTCAAGATGGAAGAGAAGTTACTTTAACAGGATCGTCAAGAATGCAAGAGCGACCAATTAAGGTGTTGGTGGATGCTTTAAGTCAGTTGGGAGCAGATATTAGGTGCAAAACAAACGAAGGGTTTCCACCACTACTTATTAAAGGGAGAGCTATCACTAAACATAAAGTAAGCATTAAAGCTAATGTGAGTAGTCAGTACATTTCGGCACTCTTACTAATTGCTCCAAGCTTAAAAAACGGTTTGGAGTTAACACTAGAGGGTGAAATAACCTCCATTCCTTATATAAAAATGACACTTAGCTTACTCAATCAATTAGGTGTTAAAACAACATTTGAACATAATATCATTACAGTTGAACATGCTAAAAGTGGAATTTCTCCAATTACTTTAACGGTTGAGTCGGATTGGTCTTCAGCGTCATACTTTTATAGCATTGTTGCTTTAAG
>CAZRDG010000305.1:0-3058 GCA_964598775.1 uncultured Lacinutrix sp. | reverse complement strand
TGGGTTGTGGTTCAACATATGTCGTAAATGTTATAAAAGGAATAGCTATAGAAGTTACTATACTTCCTAAAAGATAAAACCGTTTAAACTGATGCATGTTTTCTTGCTCCAAAAAGAGTTTGTAGAACGCCAAAAATATGGCTAAGCATGCACTGAATTTTAATATGTAAATAATCATGCTTACTTCTTTTTAATTTCGTTATCAATAAGTGTTTTTAAATCTTCAAGCTCTTCTTTACTCAGATCGGTTTCTTTAGTAAAGAATGATGCAAATTGTGTAGCACTATCATTAAAAAAGGTTTTTATTAAACCATTAACATGTTTAGAAAAATAGTCTTTCTTTTTTACCAAAGGATAGTACTCTCTTGATTTTCCATCAAGATTATATGCAACAAAATCTTTATCAATCATACGTTTAAGCAAGGTAGCTACAGTTGTAGTTGCTGGCTTTGGCTCAGGATAGGCATCTAATAAATCTTTCATAAAAGCGCGCTCTAACTTCCAAAGATATTGCATGAGTTGTTCTTCTGATTTTGATAATTGCATGGTTCTATAAAATTAATTAACTCTACAAACGTAGAACAAAATTTTTAATTCTACAAATGTAGAATGTAAAATTTTAGTTAATTAGATTAATTTAAGATGTTTTTCTGGAGCGAATGCCTTCAATCAGAACTGTTGAAATGATTAAGAAACCTCCAATAAAGACGTTCTTACTAGGAATTTCATCTAAGAAGAAATAGGCGATTATTATTCCATAAACTGGTAAAGCACTTGTCATGATACTTGCAGTGCTTGACGAAAAATGCTTTAAACTATGCACAAACATAGTGTGACCAATTGCTGTTGTAACTATGGCTAACAATAAGACATAAGGAAATTGAGTTCTAATTCCTGAGGTGTCCATGAGGTATAGAAATGGAGCTAATACAATAGTGAGAATTAACAATTGATACATCATTAACATGCTTCCGTTGTAATTGATTACATGTTGTTTTAATATTAAAATTCGCAGGGAATAAAAAAGTGCTGACAGTAATCCAAGCAAAATACCTTGTACATGGGCGCTTTCTAAATTAAATTCTGGAGCCAGAATATAAATCCCAACAAGTACTATAAAACCGAGGAAAACATGAATTGGGTCTAATTTAATTTTTATAAAGAAAGGTTCTAAAAGTGCTGTTATAACAGGGAATGTGTACAGTGACAGCATACCTATAGCAACATTTGAAAATTTGAGTGCATAGAAATAAGTAATCCAATGTCCTCCCATAAAAAGAGCACTTAAAATAAATGTCCAAAGATCTTTTCTAGATCTTATTTTAAGGTCAATCTTTTTGAATTTACAAAACACGAACAAAATTATAAGAGCTAAGGATGATCTCCACCAAATAATTACAGGAGTTGGCATTTCAATAAATTTGCCTAAAGCACCGGATGTACTGATAAAAAGCGTTGCTAAGTTTAGCAGCAAAAACTGTTTGTAGTGGCTATTTTTCAATAGGTCAATCTAAAGCTATTTTGATAACTCGGTAAAATATTTATAAAATAATGGAATGGTTTCGATGCCTTTATAGTAATTGAAAACTCCAAAATGTTCGTTAGGTGAATGAATGGCATCACTATCTAAACCAAAACCCATTAATATGGTTTTGCTTTTAAGTTCTTGTTCAAACAAGGCAACAATTGGGATACTACCTCCACTTCGTTGCGGAATAGGCTTTTTGCCAAAGGATTGTTCATAAGCCATTGATGCAGCTTGATAACCAATATTATCAATAGGAGTCACATAACCTTGTCCACCATGATGAGGTGTTACTTTTACAGTAGCTCCTGCAGGTGCAAGACGTTCAAAATGAGTTTTGAATAGTTGTGTGATTTCCTTCCAGTCTTGATGTGGTACTAACCGCATAGATATTTTAGCATAAGCTTTGCTGGCGATAACTGTTTTTGCGCCTTCGCCAGTATAACCTCCCCAAATTCCATTAACGTCAAGTGTTGGTCTTATGGAGTTGCGTTCGTTGGTAGTATAGCCTTTTTCACCATACACATCTTCAATATTTAAGGCTTTTTTATAGGCTTCAATTGAAAATGGAGCTTTTGCCATTTCAGCTCGCTCTTCTTTTGAAAGTTCTTCTACTTTGTCGTAGAAACCAGGAATGGTAATGTGATTGTTTTCATCATGAAGTGAAGCAATCATTTTGGCAAGAATATTAATAGGATTCGCAACTGCTCCACCATACAAGCCAGAATGTAAATCACGATTTGGACCAGTCACTTCCACTTCAACATAGCTTAATCCACGAAGTCCAGTTGTGATAGAAGGCACATCTTTAGCAATCATTCCAGTATCTGAAATCAAAATCACGTCGTTGCTCAATTTCTTTTGATTTTCTTTTACAAAATCAGATAAACTATTACTGCCAACTTCTTCTTCACCTTCAATCATAAATTTTACGTTACAAGGCAATTGATTTGTTTCGGTCATAAACTCTAAGGCTTTTACATGCATATACATTTGTCCTTTATCATCACATGAACCTCGAGCAAAAATGGCGCCTTCAGGATGTAATTCGGTCTTTTTGATTACTGGCTCAAAAGGAGGTGAGTTCCATAAATCTAATGGATCTGGTGGTTGTACATCATAATGACCATAAACTAAAACTGTTGGAAGTTTTGGGTCAATCATTTTTTCACCATAAACAATTGGATAGCCTTTAGTTTTACAAATTTCGACATGATCACAACCTGCTTTTTTTAATTCTTCAGCCACAACTTCAGCCGTTTTTAAAACATCAGCTTTGTAAGCTGAATCTGCACTGATAGATGGAATTTTTAGAAGTTCGATCAATTCATTTAAAAAGCGATCTTTATGATTGTTAATATATGCTTTAATACCTTGCATGTGAAATAAATTTTAATGAGCCTTAAAAGTACAAAAAGCGATATTATTTTTGGCAGATAGATTTGAATATTAAAAGGAATGTTTATATTTGCAGTCCTTTTGCAGGCGTGGTGGAATTGGTAGACACGCTAGACTTAGGATCTAGTGCCGCGA
>CAZRDG010000304.1:0-3121 GCA_964598775.1 uncultured Lacinutrix sp. | reverse complement strand
AATGAGTTTTATACTCTTCAAAGGAATTTTTGCAAAACATTTTAGGCTTATAGCATTGTCCTTGTTGGTTGTTTTTCTCTATGGAAGAATGATTTGGTATGTTTTTCCAATTAAAGAAAACATGTCTTGGGAAGGTCATTTATCTGGTTTAATCGTTGGATTTGTTTTTGCTCTAGTATTCAGAAAATCAATAGCTAAACCCAAAAAATATAAATGGGAAGAAGAAGGATATAATGAAGACGACGATCCATTTTTAAAACACTTTGATGAAAACGGAAATTTTATTGAACACCTAGAAGAACCTAAAGAAAAGATAGACGAGCCTAATCAAATAAGAATTACCTATCAATTTAAAAGTAACAAGGAAGATTAACGACGTTGCCTAACCACTTCATAAAGGAAAGCGCCACAAGCTACAGAAACATTTAACGATTCAATTTCTCCTAATATAGGCAGCTTTGCAGTTGCATCGGCGAGTTTCAATATGGAAGGCGTAATACCTTTGCCTTCAGAGCCCATAATAATAGCGCATGGCTCTTTAAATGAAACATCGTATAAGGTATTATCAGTTTTTTCAGTAGCTGCAATCACTTTTATACCAGAAGCTTGAAGATGAAACATAGCATCTTTTATATGATCTACTTTACAAATCGGAACTTTAAAAACTGCTCCAGCGCTTGTTTTCACAGTATCTGCATTAACTGGAGCACCTCCTTTTTTCTGAATAATGATTCCGTTAACTCCAGTGCATTCTGCGGTTCTGATAATGGCACCAAAATTTCTAACATCACTAAGTTGGTCAAGGAGCAAGAAAAGAGGGGTTTTACCAGATTCTATAACATTGAGGACTAAGTCATCAAGGTCATAAAATTCAATTGGCGAAATTAAAGCAACGACACCTTGATGGTTTTTATTTGATAATCTATTTAGCTTTTCAACTGGAACGTAAGATGTATTTACTTCTTCTTTTCTAAGTAAGCTTTCTAATTCTTGAAACAATTCACCACGCAATCCTTTTTGAATAAAAACCTTATCAATTGTCGTTCCTGAGTTTATGGCTTCAATTAAGGTTCTGATACCAAAAATTTTGGAGTTATTTTCCATAGTGTGTTCAAAAAATTAAAATTAGTTAGTATTCAAATACTTCAGTTGTACTGTTATTATGTGCCACTATGATGTATGTTTTGCCATTCATTGCAATAGTTTCAACAGATTTTGCATTACCATTTAAATAAAATCCAGAATCTTTAGGTTCTACAATATCGTAGCCATCCTTTGTGTTTGAAACAAGTATTAATCCGAAAGGATTATCTAATCGAGGTGTTTCTACTTCAGTGTTATATATGTTGCCAACTACAACCAAGTCTTCATAACCATCGTTATTATAATCTAAAATGGCGGCATCTAAAATTGGCATGGTTTGAGCCAACATAGGAAGTTTTACTTTTTTAAAAGTGTCATCCCCATTATTAATTAATATCATTGATGAAAATTGATTTGCTTCTCTATTGTAGGCTGTATTTAAACTTTCACCATATATATCCTGAAGGCTAGCATTTGCAAATTCATTAAATGTTGGAATTTTTTCAGCAATAAAAGGCATTTGTTGTGAAGTACATTCACGACCACGAGCAGGAACAAAAACATCGTTGTATTTATAACTTAATACTAAATCATTGGTTCCATTTGCATCAAAATCTGCCGCATATACTCGAAGTGGCTTATCAACTGAAACCTTAAACTTGATGTTTTTTCCAACGTTACCAAGCAAGTAATCTTTATAACCATCATTATTTATATCTGTTTCAGTAACATTAAACCACCAACCTTTTTCTTTATCTAGACCACTTTTAGAAGCAATATTCTCAAAAACACCATTATAATTAATAAATATTCCAACCGAAGTCCATTCACCTACAGCAATAAAATCTTGCCAACCATCATTGTTAAAATCTGTCGCGATAACTTTATTAATAATACCGAAATCTTCAAATTCTGGTGCAACTTGACCAGTTACATTGGTTAAAACGCCATTATTGTTTTGATAAATAATTGAAGGCTCATGTATTGGAAATTGTTGTGGTTTAATTCTATTACCAACTATAATATCAGAATCACCATCGTTATCATAATCAATTCTTGCTACAGATTTACCACTAATAGTATAAACGTCCAATTCTGAGGATTGTGCCTTTGTAAAGCCACCTTTGCCATCATTCATATATAACCTGTCACTTAAGTCTTTGGAGCGCTCAAAAAATTCACTTCCTCCACTTACAACATACAAATCATTATCACCATCATTGTCAATGTCAACAAACAGAGCTTCCATATCTTCATATTGAGAATCGTTTGTAAAAGCAGCTACATTTACTGCTTTAAAACCAGAATTGGTTTGTATGAATAATTGACCAGACTGTCCTTTAGCACCACCAATGTAAATATCATCTTTTTGATCGCCATTGACGTCTCCTTTTGAGATTAATGGACCTAATGTAGATTGCTTATATGGTAATAAACCTTCTTTGATGAAATCATTAAATTCATTCTCCTTATGAGTAAAAGCTAATAATTGATTATTTTGTTTTAATTTGAAATTTGATTCCTCTAATTTCAATATACCATTTAAAGTGGCTTCAGATTCATTAAATGTAAGGGTAGAGTTTGAGGGCGTATTATAGACTTCTTGATATTTTCCTGAAGGCCAATAAACTGCTATTGTATCTATCATTTGAGCCTTTCCTAGACCAAAATGTATAGTTTTATCAACGGCAGATAGATATCCTCTTACACGTGATGATTCTTTGGTCTTTTTAAGTCCGTTGAACGAAATTTGAACTTTTGCAAAATCTTCAGAAGTCTTTCCTTTAGTAACTATTTTTAAAAAGTTTCCCAAATTATTTTCAATAGACATATTCTGAAAAAGAAAAGCTTCTGAATCCATATTATTTACAATAATATCTAAATCACCATCGTTATCTAAATCACTATATGCAGCACCATTAGAAAAAGATGGTTCATTTAAATCAGAGAGTGCTGTCACATTTTCAAAATGCAAATCTCCTTCATTCTTATATAGAATATTAGGTAACTTCTCTGAAGGTAAGTCATTATAGATTTT
>CAZRDG010000303.1:0-3129 GCA_964598775.1 uncultured Lacinutrix sp. | reverse complement strand
ATAAATCTGATAATTAAAATTGAAGTTCAGCTGTAATTCTACTTTTATCTTTTCCCTATGGATATGAAACTTATACCAATGCAAACGACTTTAGATTTAGCCATTCTTCCAATAGGAGATAATTTTACCATGGGAATTGAAGATGCTATTATAGCAAGTGATTTTATAAAATGCGATAAAATATTGGGTTATCACTTTGATACCTTTGGTTATATTGAGATTGACCATGAAATGGCAAAACGAAAATTCTTCGAACGTGATAAAGATTTAATGTTGTTGGACATAGGAGAATCTATAGAACTTTAATGAAAGCCACTTACCAAAAGTATATTCTAGATTTTAAACGGCCTAGCGGCACCTCGAGAGGTGTGCTCACTCAAAAAGAAACTTGGTTTATCATTCTCGAGCAGAACGGTAAAACTGGAATAGGAGAGTGTGGTATTTTAAGAGGTTTGAGTATAGATGACAGATCAGATTATGAAGAAAAGTTAAAGTGGACTTGTGATAACATTCATTTAGGTCTAGAAAACCTTTATAGTGAGTTAGTCGAATTGCCAAGCATTCAATTCGGATTGGAAATGGCTTTTAAATCCCTTGAAAGTAACAATCCATTAGAATTATTTCCTTCAGCATTTACAGAAGGTAAGGCGTCTATACCAATTAATGGTTTGATTTGGATGGGAACTCCAGAGTTTATGAATGCTCAAATTAAAGATAAAATTGAGCAAGGATTCAGTTGTATCAAATTAAAAATTGGCGCTATTGATTTTGATACAGAAATAGCTTTATTAAAATCTATTCGAAAGGAATTTTCAGTGTCTGATATCGAAGTACGTGTTGATGCTAATGGTGCATTTAAGCCTGATGAAGCTCTAGAGAAACTCAAACGACTTTCTGAACTCAGGCTGCATTCCATAGAGCAGCCTATCAAGCAAGGGCAATTAGAAAAGATGGCAATTCTTTGTGAGCAAACACCTTTACCAATTGCTTTAGATGAAGAATTAATTGGTGTGTTTGATGTAACAGAAAAAGTAAATTTACTACAAACCATAAATCCGCAATACATCATTTTAAAACCAAGTTTTATTGGTGGATGGTCAGGTACTAAACAATGGATAAACTTGGCAAATAATCAAAATATTGGATGGTGGATTACGAGTGCCTTAGAAAGTAATATTGGCTTGAACGCTATTGCGCAATGGACGTTTACACTGAATAACAACTTGCCTCAAGGTTTGGGGACAGGAGCCTTGTTTACTAATAATTTTGATTCACCATTACAAGTAAAAAATGGTACATTGCGCTATGAAAACAACTTAGTTTGGAACCTAAATTTATAATGATATGTATATAGCCTCTGCTTATAATGTGTTGCACGATTATTGGAGATACCTTATTGGAATTGGTGTAGCAATTGCGGGAATATTTGTGTTTTCTATTCCGCATTTAATTGCAGTATTTATGAAAACTTTTGATGGATCTGCAGATATGTCCAAATTGGAAGACACCAATTACTTAATGAACTTATTTGAACCTAACCTCAATTTAGTATTCATACTCTTGCCATTTGCTGGAGGTTTGTTATTCCTATTATTGATAGCCAAACTTTTGCATAAACAATCATTTAAGCAATTAACAACCAGTAGAGATAAAATTGATTGGAGTCGTTTTTGGTTTGCCTTAATTTTTTGGGGAATCATTTCATCCTCACTCATAGCTGTCGATTATTTCTCCAACCCAGAACATTATCAGAATAACTTCAATTTGCAACCTTTTTTAATATTATGTGTTATTGCAGTTATTTTAGTGCCTTTACAAACCAGTTTTGAAGAATATTTTTTTAGAGGTTATTTAATGCAAGGGATTGGCATTTTAGCTAAAAACAAATGGGTTCCACTATTTGTCACATCTGTAATATTTGGCTTATTACACATTGCAAATCCAGAAATTGAAAAATTGGGATACATTTTATTGGTCTATTATATTAGTACTGGATTATTGTTTGGTATCATGACCTTAATGGATGATGGTTTGGAGCTCGCTTTGGGCTTTCATTTAGCCAATAATTTGTTTACTGCCTTATTGGTGACTGCAGATTGGACAGCCTTTCAAACCCATTCTATATTTAAAGATATTTCTGAGCCAACTGAAGCTGGCTTTATCGATGTGTTTTTGCCAGTTTTTATCATCTTCCCAATCGTATTGCTTGTGTTTGCGAAAAAATACAAATGGACTAACTGGAAAGAGAAATTGTTTGGCAGAGTGGAAAAACCTATTGAGGATTATAAGATCTTGGAAGAATAAAAAAAGAGCGCAATTTGCGCTCTTATTATTTTTTAAATGAATTACTATTCTATCGCTTTCAACAAAATAGCAGTCTTGTTAAAATCGGAAGCTGCATTAATCACTTCTCTAAACTCTTCATAACGATTTAAATCGTATTCATTGGATTTGTAAAACTCCTGAATGGTAATGATCACTTTATTGCCTTCAAGCTTATAAGACGATTCAAATTTGCACAGTTTGTTTCCTTTTACAGATTTGTAGCTTTTATCAATGTTCAGTTCTTCTAAACCTTCAGCTGTATAACCTTTAGGAATATTGATGGTAATGGTATAATCGTATTGATTTGGGTATTGCATCTCAATAGGATTCACACGTTTAGTCTCTTGGTACAATTCGCTTTGTGTACCAATCACTTTTCCTATTTGAAAGAGATAGCTATCACCAACTTCTTCTAGCAAAGATTCTGAAGTAATAGTTGACCTGGTTTTAAAGGGTTTGTTGTATTCCAGTTGCAGTAATTCAGTATTTAAGGCTTCGTAAGACTCAACCACTTTATCTTCAATACCAGAACCTGTTAAATAATCTTCGTATTCTTTAATACCTTGCTCTGTGTAGAAATTTAAAATTGCTCTACTTGTGGCAGACCAATGTCCTGTATAGTCTTGTGATTGCTTTAAAGTTGCACTTTGCAGTTCTTCGTCAAAAATAATGTCAACTACACGATTGATACTACTATAATTTGGATTAGTTTGTACAATCTTGCTAAAATAATACTCTAAGGAACCTGTAATGTACAAGCCATAATTACCAAGAATATTAAAAGGCGCTTCACCAACTCGATAT
>CAZRDG010000302.1:0-3133 GCA_964598775.1 uncultured Lacinutrix sp. | reverse complement strand
GAACGGGTTAAGCCTAAAAGAGCATATTTGACTCATATAAGCCATAGGCTAGGCTTTCATGACGAAGTGCAACAAATTCTTCCTAAAAACGTTTTTTTAGCTTACGATACTTTAGAATTAAACATGTAATAAAACTATATATGAAAAGTAAAATCTTTCTTTACCTATTTATTTTCGCATTGCTATTAGTCCTTTTTCAATATGTGAATTCAAAAAATGTATTTGAAGCGTATGAAAAAAAATTAAATGCTGCAGATGAAAGAGAAGCGACCTACAAAGATTCTATCATGTCATTACATGGCGAAGTGCTTGACTTGATGTATTTTAATTTGGAAAACAATGATGATGCATTGAGTTATTTTGAGCGAGATGGTTATGACACATCAGAATTAATTCCTTTTATTAAAGATGAAATTTACAGACTTAATGAAGCTAAAGGAGAACATCCTTTAATTCCATATGAATCTATGAACGATGGACGAATGCTTATAAATAAGGTTAGGCTTTTAAATCACAAATGGATTTTAGCCGATTTCTCTGATGGCAAATATTGGGGAGAATTATTTATCACCTATGAAATTGTAGATAAAAAGGAACTGAAGTTTAAGTTAGTGGAGTCGTTTATGTATCCACCTCAATCGTATTAAATTTTATCTACTAACCAATTCTTGAAGGCATAGAAATTTTGAGGCGCAACACCATGACCAACTGGAAATTCTTCATAAACATAGTCTACCTTTAATTGTTTTAGAATTTCTGGAGTTCGTCTAGCCCATTCTACAGGAATAACCTGATCAACACTGCCATGTGAGCAATAAAAACTTAAGTGGCTTAAATCTTTGTTTTGAACATCTTTAGAAATGATGTCTAGGTTAATATAACCACTCAATGCAATCACATTGTTTACTTTTTCAGGATAACTTAAAGCCACCGCATAACTTAATATTGTGCCTTGACTAAATCCCAATAGATTTATATTGTTTTTGTCTATTGGATAATGCCTTACAGCTTCATCGATAAAATTAGAAATCTTATCTCTTGATGTTTTGGCTTGCTCATCATCGCTCCATTTATTCTGATTTGCATCAAAATTAATCGCATACCAAGCATTTCCGAAGGGTTGCATTTGATAAGGCGCTCTTACTGAGATGATAAAAAGTTCTTTTGGAAGTTCTGATGCGAATGAAAACAAGTCATTTTCATCACTTCCATAACCATGAAACATGATTAATGCAGGTGCATTTACTTTTAAATTCGATGGTCTTGTAATGTGATACAGTGAAAGGTTTTTCATTGAAATTAGTTCCCTAAACTAGCAAATAATTTTTGATAGAACTTACCTAAAATTGGAGTAGGTTCTGCGCGACCAGTGACTGCAGTCATAAAACCATAAATAAAAAGAACGCCAAAAAAGAAGTACCATCCTAAAGTAACAAACCAACTATCAAAGCCTCCAATAATGTAACCTAAAGCGAAAAATGTAAGCCATAAACCTAAGGCTTGACGTACATGAAAACTCGTAAATTCATTTTTCTTATCATTATTCAAATAGAATGCTATAATAGTTCCAATTATGGTTAAGTAACTAATAATGGCGTTTGTTTTACCTTCTTCTATGGTATCTTCAGACATCATAATCTATAATTGAATTTGGTTATTGTTAATGATTCCGTAAACTTTTCCTTTTAGTGAATGTCCATCAAAAATACTGTTTTTTGATTTAGAATGTATATCGTTTTTACTAAATGTATAATTGCCTTCAGGATTGAATAAAGTAACATTTAATCTGTTTCCCTTAGTGATGCTAGACGTTTCAAGGCCAAAGCGTTCTTTTCCTTTAGTTAAGAATTTTATTGCTGTTTTTGCTGAAAACAGACTGTTTAAAGCTCCAAATGCAGATTCTAGGCCAATGGTTCCAGGTGTTGCATAATCAAACTCAATTTTCTTTAATTCAATGTCCAATGGATTGTGATCAGATGTTACCATGTCTATAGTTCCATCTTTTAACCCAGCTATTAAGGCATCTGTATCGTTTTGAGTTCTTAATGGTGGACTTACTTTGTAATTGGTATCAAAGCTGGTTAAGCTATCATCTGTAAAGACTAAGTTGTGAATAGCAACACTACAGCTTACATCCAATTTTTTCTTTTTGGCTTCTCTAATAAGTTCAACTGATTTGGCAGTCGAAATTGTTGGAATGTGTAATTTTCCTTCTGTATATTCTAGTAAAAACAAGTCCCTTACAATTTGTAGTTCTTCTGCAAGAGCAGGAATTCCTTTTAATCCGATTGACGTACTTGTGATATGTTCGTTCATAACACCATTCAAAGCAATGGCATTTTCTTGTGGAAAGGAACACACCAAACCATTAAAGGTGCTAGCATATTGCAATGCTATTTTCATCAAGTTAGGGTTAGACTGTGCTTTTTTATAGTCTCCAAAAGCTACTGCTCCAGCTGTTTTCATGTCAAACAACTCAGCTAGTTCATGGCCTTTGCTCTCTTTTGTTAAGGCTCCAATTGGCAAGAGATTAACAGCATTACCTTGAGCTTTATTTTTTAGAAAAGAGATATCAGAATTTGAATCGATTACAGGATTTGTATTGGCATTTACAGCAACTGCAGTAAATCCTGATTTTGCTGCTACTTTAAGTCCGTTTGCAATAGTTTCGCGTTCTTCAAATCCTGGTTCACCAAAGCAAACACTGCTGTCAAACCAACCTTGAGAAATGTGAAGGTTATCAAGTTTAATTTCGCGATAATTTTTAGGATTTTTAATTGAATTGGCAATATTTACAATGACTCCTTTTTCGACCAAAATATCTTGCGTTTTATTATGATAATCACTCTTCGCATCAATAATAGTGGCTGATTTTATAAGTACGTTCATTTAAAATATTTTAAGATGAGCATTTCAATAATTAAAAATAACAATGCAAAAATAACAAACCATTTCCAGAGCGCATTAATATTGTTGTCACTTTTTATGTTTGTGAGTATTTGTGGTAGTGAATTACTAATACTTGAATTTTTAACTGAACTTAGATCTTGATAGTTCAAGTTGCTTTCTGAACGGTTGTAATTATAGCTTATATGCTCCAATGTTTCGTTGTTGTTTGTTATGGCATATGTCT
>CAZRDG010000301.1:0-3152 GCA_964598775.1 uncultured Lacinutrix sp. | reverse complement strand
AGGACTTAAGTAATGCAGATTTGGTTATCGTAGCTATTCCGGTAAATGCAACTGTAAAGCAATTGCCTGAAATATTGAATAAAATTTCAGATAATACCTTAGTGTTAGATGTTGGATCAACGAAGGAAGATATTTGTGATGCTGTAAAAAATCATCCGAAACGTAGAAATTTCCTTGCGATGCATCCTATAGCAGGAACAGAGTTTTCAGGCCCTTCAGCAGCTATTCCAAATTTGTATACAGGCAAAACCAATATCATTTGCGAAGTAGAAGATACTGCCTTTAAACTTCAAGAAAAGGCATTGAAATTATTCAGTGAAATCGGAATGCGTATTCGCTATATGAAACCAAAAGCGCATGACAAACACATTGCTTATGTATCACATTTGTCGCACATTAGTTCGTTCATGCTTGGGAAAACGGTTATTGAAAAAGAAAAAAATGAACGCGATATTTTTGATATGGCTGGAAGTGGATTTGAATCTACAGTTCGTTTAGCTAAAAGTTCACCAGAGATGTGGACACCAATTTTTGAGCAAAATAAAACCAATGTCATCAAAACATTAGACGAATACATTAGCAACTTAAAACAATTTAAAGAATTCATGGAAAACGATGACTTTGAAGCCATTTATAACGAAATGAAAAACACCAATCACATAAAAGATATATTAAACGGAATCGCTTAAAAAAGAGAGAAATGGAAAACAAGAAAGAATTAAGAACATGGTTAAATGATTTTGAATTAAATCATCCATTGGTAATCGCTGGACCATGTAGTGCAGAAACCGAAAAACAAGTGTTAGAAATAGCGCATCAACTTAAAGATACAGATGCTACAGTACTTCGTGCAGGCATTTGGAAGCCAAGAACACGTCCTGGAAATTTTGAAGGTGTAGGTGCTTTGGGTCTTAAATGGCTTCAAAAGGCGAAAGAAGAAACTGGAATGCTCATTACAACTGAGGTCGCTAATGCCAATCACGTGGATTTAGCATTACAACACGATGTTGATATTTTATGGATTGGTGCACGTACCACTGTAAGTCCTTTTATAGTTCAAGAAATAGCTGATGCTTTAAAGGGTACAGACAAACCAGTACTAATTAAAAATCCAGTAAATCCTGATTTATCATTATGGTTGGGTGCCGTTGAGCGTTTTTATACTGCTGGAATCAATAATTTGGGTGTGATTCACAGAGGATTTTCGGCTTACGAGAAAACGAGATATCGTAACAATCCAGAATGGCAATTACCTATTGATTTACAAAACCGTTTTCCAGATTTGCCATTAATTTTAGATCCTTCACATATTGCAGGACGACGTGATATTATTTTCGATTTATGTCAAACAGCACTCGATTTAAACTTTGATGGACTTATGGTTGAAACACATCATGATCCTGATAATGCTTGGTCTGATGCTGCGCAGCAAATTACTCCAAAAGCTTTAGTGAAAATCATGGAAGATTTAAAAATCAGAAAAGAAACTTCTGCTGAAGTTGAGTATAGCAATAAAATAAACACCTTAAGAACACAAATTGATGTTATTGACCATCAATTAATAGAGGTGTTAGGAAAGCGTATGAAAGTATCTGATGCTATTGGAGAGCTTAAAAAAGCGAATAACGTAGCCGTATTACAATCAAAACGTTGGAATGAAATACTTGGTAAAATGATCTTGGAAGGTGAGCAAAACAATTTAAGTGAAGAATTTGTACTTAGAATGTTTAAAGCGATTCACCAGGAATCCATTAATCACCAAGAAAAAGTATTTAAGCAATAAAAAAAAGCGCCAAATGGCGCTTTTTTTAGTTTTTATTTCGTTTGAAAATATATCTCGTTATAAAAATACCGTTACCATCGCCTTTACCACTGTCACTTTCTACAGCGCTTGTAACAAATGCTAATTCCCAACCTTCAGTTATCATGGTGTTTATTTTAGAAGAAATAACAGCATCATTGGCTGCTATATTTTGAAAACGAATACCTCCTAAATTATAGAAATTCAAAAGTTTAGTTTCTTCAAAATCCTTAACTCTAATGTCACTTCGTTTTGATTTGTTTCTTGAATTGTCATCTTCAGTCTGTTCAGATGTGAACTCTTTATAATCTCGTTCTTCTTCAGCAGAAATAATTCTTGATCGTCCAAGTCCTGCTGGAACTATTGATTCTACACTTGTGATGACTTTGTACTCAACTTGAGCCATGGTTTCTAAACTAAAAAGAAGAATAATGGCTGTGATTACTAATAATTTTTTCATTTTTATTAATTTAAATTTTAAGGGCTAAGATAATTTAATTATTTAATTTTTTTGTTTAGCCAATTATATGAATCTTCAATAAATTTTGGAGTATCAAATCGATAACCAAAATAAACAACTCCAAAAACCTGATCGTTTTCTACAAGGGATACTTTGTCTTTTTTATACCAACTAGAGTTAAAATTAAAATTTGTACCTAAAATCACCTTTTTTGAACTGTAGCCTATTTGTAAACCTCCTTCCAGAAATTTAGTAAGATAGGTGTCTTTTTCTGTATATTCTATGTTATCAACATTAGATTTTGTCCTAGAGAATTTTACACCTAGGGAGGGTGAAATATTGGGAGCAATAAACCAATTTTCTTTAATTACAAAAGTATAGTGGTATCCAAAAGCCAACCTCGTATTAAAAGTATTTTCTTCACTTTTACTATCAGAAAAATCAAAAGATGATTTATTATAATCGTAATATAAGGTAGGAACGAAACTTCCGGCACTTTTCTTTTGCCATTCAGTTTGATATAGAATATTTCTGATTGAAAATTTGGGGTTAAAAATATAAGAAGTTGACATTCCCCAAGTAACATTGGCTAAACTCGGAATTTGAAGGTAAGGATTCATGCCTTCAATCCAATTATCTTCAAAATCCTGAGTGTTTTCAACATAGTACCCTTTTATTTTTTTGTATTGGATGCCTTGAACCCAATTTCCAAGAAAAAAACGAAATTGTAAATCGGAAAATGAAGACTCCCCTTTTAATACATCATCCTGATTATCATTAAAAAAATTTGGAGTGAAGCCAAAACTTAATCCTATAAATTGATAATCGAGAGATAAAAACAGTTTGTAACTATTATTTGGTAGTATTTTTAAATCAAGTGTATTGCCTGTT
>CAZRDG010000300.1:0-3159 GCA_964598775.1 uncultured Lacinutrix sp. | reverse complement strand
TTACGCGCTTTCTTCTGTCCGAATTTCTTACGCTCAACCATTCTAGGGTCTCTTGTTAATAATCCTTCAGGTTTTAAAATACCTCTGTTTTCTTCGTTTAACTCGCACATTGCACGAGATAAAGCTAAACGTACAGCTTCTGCCTGACCTGTAGCACCTCCTCCATATACATTTACTTTTATATCAAAGTTACCTTCGTTATCTGTCATTGCTAACGGTTGGTTTACTTTGTATTGTAAAGTAGCTGTTGGGAAATAAGTGTTTACATCTTTTTTGTTTACTGTGATGTTTCCTTTTCCTTCTGAAACATAAACACGAGCAACTGCCGTTTTTCTACGGCCAATTTTGTGAATTACTTCCATCTAGTTTACTTCGTTTAAGTTAATTGCTTTTGGTTTTTGAGCAGCATGAGCATGCTCTGAACCAACAACAACATTTAAATTACGGAATAAATCTGCACCTAATTTGTTTTTAGGGAGCATTCCTTTTACTGACTTTTCTACTAATCTTGCTGGATCTTTTCCAAACATTTCTGTAGCAGAAAGCGTTCTCTGACCACCTGGGTAACCTGTGTGACGAATGTACGTTTTGTCATTCCACTTGTTTCCAGTTAAGTTGATTTTTTCAGCATTGATAACAATAACATTATCTCCGCAATCAACGTGTGGTGTAAAGTTAGGCTTGTGCTTACCTCTTAAAAGTATTGCTACTTTAGAAGCTAAACGACCTAATGTCTGCCCTTCAGCATCAACCAAAACCCACTCTTTATTAACAGTAGCTTTGTTTGCTGAAATCGTTTTGTAGCTTAATGTGTCCACACTAAATAATTTTCTTAATTAAACATTCCTCTCTCAAAAAGAGTTTGCAAATTTACAATTATATATTTGATTAACAAACTCTATGACTACTTTATTTTTAGGCTAAATATGGTGGTTTTTATTACAATCAAATTTAACAGCCAAAAACTGTTAAATAGCGTTAATATTTTGTAAAAACTTTCAGGTTATTGCAACATTAATAATAGTTTTAAGTCATTAGAGAATAAAAAGTCTATTATTTTGAGAAACTAATGCCATTTTGAATGACACAATTCAACACATGTTTTTCAAGATTGACTGCATTTTATTTTTTAATAAATCTATGAAGAATAGATTTGCATAATCAATCAATCAAAACTAATCAGCTTATGAAATTATTGCACAAATTGCTAGTCATTTTAGTATTGACTACAACTTGCTCCTTTGCACAGGACTCCAATACTAATTATGAAAAACGTTCTTATACGACCAAACCAATACAAGATAAAGAATCGCCAATAATAGATGGTGTTTTGGACGAGGAGGCTTGGAGCCTTGTAGAATGGACAACTGATTACCTTGAATTTCAACCAGATGTTGGTACACCACCAACGGAACAAACTAAAATGAAAATCATTTATGATGACACAAACTTATATGTAGCGTTTAAATGTTATCAAGAGGACCCTATAACTATCGAAAAACGAATGGGAAGACGAGATAGTTTTTCAGGCGATTGGGTAGAAATAAACATAGACAGTTATAATGATGACAGAACGGCATTTTCATTTACGGCATCAGTTTCAGGAGTAAAATCAGATGAATTTGTTTCAGATAATGGTAATTTCGATGAAAGCTGGAATCCAATTTGGTATTTAGGTACTAAAATTGATGATGATGGATGGACAGCCGAAATTAGAATCCCTTTAAGCCAGTTACGTTTTGGAAACGAACATGAACAAGTTTGGGGATTACAGTCCACAAGGCGCTATTTTAATAATGAAGAACGTTCAGTATGGCAGCCCTTACCTGCAAATCCGCCAGGTTGGGTTAGCGAATTTGGTGAATTAAGAGGCTTAATAGGATTGAAACCACAAAAGCAATTAGAAATTCAGCCGTACACAGTGGCCAAGCTTGATACGTATGAAGCACAGTCGGGAAATCCTTTTAGAGATGGTAGTGATGCAAATATTACAGGAGGATTAGATGCGAAGATTGGTATCACAAATGATCTAACCTTAGACTTAACTATTAATCCCGATTTTGGTCAGGTTGATGCAGATCCTGGAGCTATTGCTTTAGATGGTTTTGAGATTTTCTTTCAAGAAAGACGACCATTTTTTGTTGAAAATAAAAATGTGTTTGATTTTAGAGTTGGAGGTGGTGCAGATAATGTATTTAATTCTAGACGTATTGGACGTGCACCGCAAGGATTTACTAGTGCCAATAGAAATCTGGGAGAATATGAAGATATTCCGAATGCTACAACAATTTTAGGAGCCGCAAAATTTAGTGGTAAAACAAAAAGTGGTTGGGCAATTGGTATTCTGGAAAGCATGACTGCAAAGGAGTATGGTGAGGTAAAACTAGATGAACGTCCGGATGTACTTAATGCATTACCAGAAGTTGGAGAAGAACGCGAAGAATTAGTAGAGCCATTCACTAATTACCTGGTTGCGAGAGCACAAAAGGATTTTAATGATAGAAACTCTTATGTTGGAGCCATTTTTACTGCAACAAATAGAAACTTAGAGGATAATGTTAGTTTCTTGCACAAAAGCGCTTATACAGGAGGATTAGATTTTAGGCATAATTGGAAAAATAGAACGTATTATATTGACGGTAACATAACAATGAGTAATGTTACAGGAAGTAAGGAAGCTATATTACTCACACAAACATCCATTGGGCATCTTTTTCAGAGAGTTGATGCAGGACATGTTGAAGTTGATCCAAATAAAACTTCATTATCGGGAACTGGAGGACGTATAGAAATAGGTAAAGGTGGAGGAGGAAATTGGCGCTATAATTTTGGTGGCAATTGGAAATCTCCTGAGCTTGAGCTTAATGATCTTGGATTTTTGCGACAAGCTGATGATATTAGACAATATATAAACGTAAGACGCTTATTTAATAAGCCAACAAGCTGGTATAGACAAGCAAATTTAGGTTTTCAGTTTTCTACAGCCTTTGATTTCGAGGGTAATTATAATAGAATTCAGTATGAGTTGAACGGTAATGTAAACTTTAAAAATAATTGGTTTGCAGATTTTGGAGGAGCTCACAAGCCAAGAATTTTCATTAACACCTTTTTAAGGGGAGGACCAAGATGGAAGTATAATCAAGAAAATTTCTGGTATAT
>CAZRDG010000299.1:0-3179 GCA_964598775.1 uncultured Lacinutrix sp. | reverse complement strand
AACCGAAAGCGAATATCAAAAATAAAAATCACTTCCTCAGCTTCCTGACCAACTCTTCCAATCCATTCACTTTAAGCTCGTAAACAGTTGCTAGCATCTGTCCTATTTGGCCTTTTGGAAAGCCTTTATTTCGATACCACACCAAATAATATTCTGGTAAGTCTATCATGTATCTGCCTTCATATTTGCCATAAGGCATTTTGGTATTGGCAAGTTTGAGTAAAAACTGTTTACTTTGGTTCTGGTCTAGCATTTATTTATAGTAAGATAACTTATCCAACTGAACTTTGATAAACTTTTGCCATTCTTTTTGCTTGTCAACATTTTGAGAATGATCAGTTTCCGTATCATACTTTTGTTGCATTTGCCTAAGCTCGTCGGTAATGGTATTATGAATGCGTTCCATTTGTGAATTAATTCTTAAGTCAAACTTAGTTTGCGCAATACGTTGCTTAAACTTTCTAGCATGAAGTTCGGTAATATCAAAGTGCAATCGTTCGTGATCTAAAATAACTGAATTGGCACGTTCTTTTACGTACCAGGATTTATCTGGATAAAAATGCGCATCAACAAAGGCTGTATATTCTACCAGTTGCGTTTCAGTCATTTTGGTAGAAAACCCAAAGGACAATCCAGAAGCTGTAACAGCCACAACGGTTGTACCTCGAGTTGGAGTTCCGTTAAAGTCTTCCCATTGCAATTGTAAATCGTCACTCCAAGTCATGGAACGATCTTGCTGGAACAAACACAAACTTAGCAAACAAGCGATAAGGAGTTTATACATATGTAGAGTAACGACAGAATGCTTTAGTTTAGTATGGCTGTGAGCTTATTGCCTTACCTCAACAATTTTTAAATTGTCATACCTTACAATAAAAGCAGCTTCGTTGTAATAGCCTCCAAATAATTTCTTAGAGTAGCGAAATTTGTTTTCGACATATTGGGTTTCAATGCTACTATCTGCACCTTTGTATAAGTTTTCAGCAGTAGCCAAACGTAATAGGATGTCCATGGTTAAATCGAAACCACGTGTTGCATATCTACTTGGTAAGCCACCATATTCACGTTGGTAACGTTTAACAAATGAATTGCGTCCTTCGTAATCGTTATCAAGATTATAAGATGGATAATGAAACTTGAGGTTTGATAAATCGTAGTTTGAAATGTTTTCACCTTCAAAAGCTTCTTCCTTTTTAGTGGCTAACAAAATGATTTCGCGTTCAACCTCAATTGGTTTTTCTTCAGTTCCTTCAACAGAAATACCATTTAAGCTTTTAAGCATGCTAGATACATTGGAAATGAAACCTTCGTTGTTGGTTTCAAGAAACACATAATTACGTCCTTCCTTTAAAAATGGTTTGATGTCATCAGCTAAAATAAAGAAAGCTTCTTTTCCATCTTTATTCTTTCTAGAGAAGATTTGTTTTACTGAACCAAGTTCAGACCTCAGAGTATTACTGATTTGTCTGTGAGCTTCGTCGGCAATAGCAATGATATTATGAGGCGTTGAATCTTGCTTAACAAAGTTGACTATCTTTTTCATCAATAAGTCATCAGATGGAATGGTTTGGAACACATTGTCATACAAATTTTCAGGGATGGTTAAAGGTGAAACCGTAGGCACATTGTCTCTCTTTAACATACTTGCAGCACGATCAAAATTACTCTTAATGAAAGGACCAATCACGGCATCGTAATTTGAAAAATCGTTATCACTGATAATTGATGAAATTTGACTAGCTGATGCTTTGGTATCGTAAACATCTAATTTTGTTGAAATACCTAATTGTTTAGCAGAATCTAAAGCCATTAAAACTCCTGTGTGAAAATCGACAGAAATGTGTAGCAATCTATCATACTTTACTAAACTTTTAACTTCATTTATGGAGTCAAAATTAATGCGATTAAGCTGAAACGGAATCATAACAGCCAATCGTTTCTTTTCAAAGTTGGTTATTTCAGTAGCTAAAGTTGATTTATTTACATCTTCTAATTCTATGTTTGTTACTGCATTTAAAGGCACTTTTAAAATCATGCCTAATTTGAGCCCTCCTTCTTTCAAATCAGGATTCAATTGCTCCAATTCTTGTTGTGAAACACCTAATTTTCGTTTAAGCGCCATAAAGCCTTCGCTTTTTAAAACTGTATAATAACTGTAATTTTCTTCAACAGTTTTCTCTTCATTGCTTGCTATATTAGGCACATTTATTTCCTGTCCTGCTTGCAATTCTTCATTCATTTTAGGGTTCAAAGCCTCCAACTCAGGAACTGAAATCCCAAATTTATAGGCAATACGCCATTTCCCTTCTTTAGGTAAAACTGTATATTTCTTAATTGTATTACCTAAGTTACTCCGCGTTTTAACTTTACTATATTCAGGAATTTGAAGCTTATCGCCCTTTCGAAGATTTTCGGAATACAACCTTGTGTTGTGTTTTTTTAATTCATCAACTGAAATGTTATACAATTGTGCAATTCCGTAAACTGTTTCTTTACGTTTTACTTTATGAGAGGTGTAACCAACAAGCTGAACTTCTTCAACTTCAACCGGATTTTCTAAAAATTTAGATTCTGGAATAATTAAAATAGCGTTAGGTTGTAAGCTGGTTTTAGCATCAGGATTCAATGCCAAAATATCAAAAGGAGTTACCATGTATTTTTTGGCAATGTCCTCAACAGTTTCTCCAACTTTAACTTTATGAGTTTTATAATTTTGTGCAACTGTATCGCTACAAAATGCTAAAACAAAACTTAGTGCTATTAAAAATTTTTTCATCCTTTGTGTTTAAAAGTATATACGTAACTAATGTCTTTATAGATTTAGACACATGCAAGTCACATATATTTTATTCCCATTCAATGGTTGCTGGTGGCTTTGAGCTAATATCATAAACTACTCTATTAACGCCTTTCACCTTATTTATTATATCGTTTGATGTTTTTTGTAAAAACTCATAAGGCAAATTTACCCAATCAGCAGTCATACCATCTGTACTTTCAACAGCTCTCAGTGCCACACATTTTTCATAAGTTCGCTCATCTCCCATGACGCCAACACTATTTACAGGAAGTAACATAGCACCGGCTTGCCAAACTTTATCGTATAAGCCCCATTCCTTCAATCCATTAATAAAAATTGCATCTACCTCTTGTAGAATTCGAACTTTTTCAGCGGTTAT
>CAZRDG010000298.1:0-3198 GCA_964598775.1 uncultured Lacinutrix sp. | reverse complement strand
AACTTCGTTTAACAGTCGATAAACTTCAATTAAAACTGAATTTATCTTAACATTAAACGAAACTCAAAAAATCATTGACGAGGTTTCTGCTTTTCCAACATCTCCAAATACATATTTTCAACCTTAGTTCGTGCCCAAGGTGTACGACGTAAAAACTTTAAACTCGATTTTACTGAAGGATCATGCGTAAAGCAACGAATGTTAATATTGTAACCTAAATATTCCCAACCATAACGTTCTACCAACGCATTGATAATTTGCTCTAGTTTTACACCATGTAAAGGATTATTGGGTTGCGTACTCATTAACTTCTATTATCGTTACTGCGTCTGTTTTTATTTCTGTTTCTATTTCTATTGCGCTTAGGTCGTCTGGATTGGTCACCTTTGGCAGCATCACTCTTTGGAGATTTTGATTTTTTAGAGCTCGTATTTCTAGAATGACGTGAACTTTGTTTCTTCTTTTTTGGTGGCGAACTTGGTGCATTTGGGTCTGGTTCAAAACCCTCAACAATATCCACAGGAATTTTCAAACCTACTAACTTTTCAATATCACGCAAATACTCTCGTTCTTCTCCACAAACTAACGAAATTGCTTCACCACTAGCTCCTGCTCTTCCTGTTCTACCAATTCTGTGTACATAGTCTTCGGCAATATTAGGCAATTCAAAATTCACCACATGAGGCAGTAAAGGAATATCCAAACCACGTGCAGCAATATCAGTTGCCACTAGCACCCTCACAGAACCGTTTTTAAAACCAGCTAAGGCTTTGGTTCGTGCTCCTTGCCCTTTATTTCCATGAATAGCTGAAGCTGTAATACCTGAACTTATCATCTTTTTACAAAGTCTGTTAGCACTATGTTTGGTTCTGGTAAACACTAAGACTTGTTGCCAATTGCCATCCGAAATCAATTTGATAATGAGTCCTGTTTTTAATTCCTTGGCGACACGATAAACTTTTTGTTCAATAGCATCAACAGTTGTGTTTTCAGGTGTGGCTTCTACTAAAACTGGATGATGCAAAAACTCGTTTGCTAGACTTTTAATCTCTTTTGAAAACGTTGCCGAAAACAACAAATTTTGTCGTCTATTAGGCATGAGTTTCATGATCTTGTCCAAATCTCTTTTGAAACCCATGTCAAGCATTCTATCAGCTTCATCCAAAACCAAAATTTCAATTTTGGCTAATGACAATAAGTTTTGATTGTTTAAATCTAATAATCGTCCAGGAGTTGCAATAAGAATATCGACGCCATTTCTAATGGTTGCAACTTGTGGTCGTTGATTAACACCTCCAAAAATAACCGCTGAACGAATATCTATAAACTCGCTATAAGACTTTACATTGTTATGTACTTGAGCTGCCAATTCACGTGTTGGTGTTAACACTAAAGCACGAATTGGTCGTTGACGTAATTGCTGACCTTGAACTAGCTTTTGAAGCATTGGCAATGTAAATCCTGCAGTTTTTCCAGTTCCTGTTTGCGCAGATGCTAACACATCTTTACCTTCTAAGATTAAAGGGATTGCTTTTTGCTGAATAGGTGATGGATTTGTATAGCCTTGTTTATCAATGGCTTTTAATAAGGCTTCAGATAAGCCTAAAGAGTTAAATGACATATAAGTAATTGTGCAAATGACATTCTTATATAAAGCGCCATTTTCTATTAAGCTGCAAAGTTAAGTCTAATTTCTGCCAAGTCCCTTATTTTGTTAAACTTTATTAAAAATTCAGTAACTTCGTATAACCCTGAATCACAAAATATTAATATTATGAAACCATTTTTAAAATTTACACTTAGCCTATGTTTACTTTTATGTTTTTCCATAAACAGTCAAGCTCAGCAAAAAAGTACAAATATTCCAACAGGAAAAATTGTTGACAACGAAAACCTCTTTACAAAAGCTGAAATAAAAGCTTTGGAATCACATATTTCTGAATTTATCAAAAACACGAAAATACCTATGAGTATTGTGGTTGCATCTATGCCAAATAATGCTTCTGATACAAGTGAATGGTCCATTGGTACAATTGAGAGTCCTAAAGGGATTATAGTGGTTATTAGTAAGTCGTCAAAAGTAATCAGTTTCGGAATTGGGAAAGAACTTTCAAAAACCTTAACCAAAGAAAAAGTTGATGAAATTTTAAACACTCAAGTATTGCCTGAATTTTCGAAAAAGCAATATAAAATAGGAATTAGTAATAGCATAAATGAGTTTTTAAAATTACTCGTGCATTAGTGTAAAGCATCAATAAAAACTAATGAAATCAATTCCCTCAAAAACTACGTTTATCTTTTTAAGTTGTTGTTTTATGTTAATGACTTCTTGCCAAAAGGAAAACACATCAAATCTTTATAATTTTGGAACTGAAAACGATTCTGCTTTATATTATTACAATAAAGGTTGGGAATACATTTTAGATTATGGAGAGTGGACCAAGTCTGAAGAAGCCTATAGAAAAGCATTGACCTTTGATCCTGATTTTGTTTTAGGCAAAGGTATTGTTGGTAAAATCACTACGAATCTCCAAGAACGTCAATCTATTTTAAAGGAATTGAAACTCCAAAAAGAACTTGTTCCTGCAGACGAACGTTTATTATTAGATGATTTATTGTTAGTACTTGAGCTGATGAATGCTAGAGATCAAAACATAAAGTTAGCACCTGAGTTTTATACAAACTTTTACGAATCGGCTGAAAAAAGCATGAGAACTTTTATTCACAAATATCCTCATGAGAGTTATATTAAAGCAGAGTATATTGAAGTTTTACATGCAAATCATGGCGCTCAAACAGCATTAGATTCAATTGATGCTTTAGCAACACCAGAGCAAAAAAAGCTTCCTTTTTATTTGAGCTACGCTACTTTTTTAGAGTCTGAACTTGGCAATTATAATGACGCCTTAGACAAAGCCAATGAGCTAAAACGAGTTATTAATAATGATTATGCTCCTGCCGTTCCTTATACATTTGCGCAAATATATTTAGATATGGATAGCTTAGATTTGGCTAAAACCAATATTGAAAAAGCTATTCTGTTAGATTCAAAACACCAGCTAGCATTTCGCGTAAAAAAACAAATTGATGATAAATTAAAAGTAAAACTAATAGACTCAATTAATTAAGTGCTACAATTTTTCGTAACTTTAATACTTTAACAACCAACCAACTTCAATATGAAAACTATTAAACTTC
>CAZRDG010000297.1:0-3203 GCA_964598775.1 uncultured Lacinutrix sp. | reverse complement strand
CCATTAGGGATATTCATGAATCTGTAAATAATATGCGCTCTGCAAAATCTCAGCTTGAAGGTTATGCAAAACTTTTAAAAGATCATAATGTTGCAAAGGACTTAATAGATAAAGGTAAAACGCTTATAGATCGCATTACCACTTGGGAAGAAAATTTAATTCAACCAAAACAAAAAACATTTCAAGATGTCATCAATTTTAACAATAAATTGAATTCGCAATTGATGCATTTAAAAGGATTTATCGATGTTGATGAACCAAAACTAACTCAAGGTTCTAAAGAAAGACTACAAGATTTAATGAACGAATGGAATACCTTTAAAAGTGAGAGAAATGCCATTATAAATTCCGAAATGGCAGCTTATAATAAGCAATTTAAAGACTTAAACTTACCTGCTATTATAATGAAAGATTAATCTTAAATTTAAAAAATGCTTTTACTAACTTTAACAAAATCACTAACCCATAATTAATCTATGATTTCAAAATCCATTAAAGGTCGTTCAACTTCTGAGATAAAAAATGCTCTAACTCATAGTATGGAAGATGGCTTTAAACCAACTTTAGCCATTGTCTTTTGTTCGATTAGTCAAGATAGAAAAGCTATTTGTCAAATCTTAGACAATGAAGGAATTGCAATTTATGGTTCAACAACTAATGGCGAATTCATAGATGAAGAGACCGTAAAAAAATCGACTGTAATTTTATTAATGGATATAAAAAAGGAGCACTTTAAAATTTACCTCGAAGCATATCCATCTAAAAACTACCGAGAGACAGCACAAAATATAGCTACGGTTGCAAAAAAAGTATTTGCAAATCCAGCATTTTTAATTGCAGCAAGTCATTTAGAAACCGATGCTGAGCAACTGCTTAATGGATTTGAAGATGTAATAGGAAAACATGTCAATGTCTTTGGAGGCATGGCTGGTGATGATTATACGTTTTCCGAGCAATTTGTTTTTACGAACGGAATAGAAAGTAATATAGGCACAGTAGTTTTAGCCTTAGACGAGGATAATATAAAAATCAAAGGAGTATCCACTTGTGGTTGGAAAGCAGTAGGAACAGAAAAAATCGTTACCAAAAGCGAAGGCAATCATGTCTATACTATAGATAATATACCTGTGTTAGATATTACCACAAAATACGGTGGTTTAGAAAATGTCACACCAGAAAATGAAAATTTATTACTTGAAATCGCTGCAAACTTCCCATTACAGCTTCAAAGAGAAAAAGGAGATCCTGTAATGCGTCCTGGTTTGATTGTTGATTGGAATGATCGCTCATTTTATTGCAGTGGAACTGTACCTCAAGGATCAAAAATTCGCTTTTCGTTACCACCTGATTTTGATGTAATGGAGAAAGTTATTAAAGGTGTTCAAAACTTAAAAGACACTGAAATGCCAGAAGCCGATGCTTTGGTTGTTTTTAGTTGCGCAGGACGAATTTTATCACTTGGTCCTCTAATGAATATGGAGTTGGAAGGTGTAAAAAATGTATGGAATGTCCCAATGGCAGGAATGTTCTCCAATGCTGAATTTGGAAGAGCAACAGGCGGCAACTTAGAAATGCACAACTTAACTACTTGTTGTGTCGCGCTGAAAGAAAACTAATTAAACACAAATATTATGCAAAAATTAACTGTATTATATGGTCATCCAAAAGATGCCAAGGCCTTTGAAAAATACTACAAAGAAAAACACTTACCATTGGCTGCGACCATGGAAGGTGTCGCAAAATTAGAAACAACAAAAATTTTAGGTACACCAGATGGGCAGAAAGCCGAATATTATCGCATGGCAGAATTGTACTTTACGAGTCTCGAACAAATGCAAGAAACTATGAGTTCGCCTGAAGGACAAGCAACTGTTAACGATTTATCAAACTTTGCAACAGGTGGAGTCAATGTCATAGTAGGTGTTACCGAAAATGATTCTTAAACACAACATTTAATGATTTCAAAAACAATCAAGGCTAATTCTACTGAAGCAATTGCCCAAGAAATAGAAAGGGTTACTTCAGAGAGTTTCAAACCCACATTAGCAATCGTTTTCTTATCAATTAAACAAGACTGGAAAAAGATTAGTCAAGTGTTGGACCAAAAAGAAATTGCTGTTTTTGGAGCAACTACATCAGGAGAATTTATAGATGGAGATATTGAAGAAGGTAGCATCGTCATGATGCTCCTTGATTTAAATCCTGAGCATTTCAGAGTTCTATTTCTTGAAACAGGTGAGCATACAACCCATGAAAATGCCATGCAAATTGGTATTGCTGGAAAAAACACCTTTAATAATCCTGCATTTATCATTGCATCAGGTTGGTTGCATATAGATGGCGAAAAAATCATTGAAGGCATCATAGAAGGTTTTGGTAATGAAGTTACCGTTTTTGGTGGTATGGCAGGTGACGACCTAGCCATGCAAGGACCACTAGTTTTTACAAATAATATAAGTGCTGTTAATGGCTTGCTGGCCTTAATTGTTGATGAGGATAAAATTGAAATCAATGGTATTGCTACTTGTGGTTGGAAGCCAATTGGAACAACCAAAACTGTGACAAAAAGTGAAGGCAACATTGTGTATACCATAGATGACAAACCTGCACTTGATATGGTCATGAAGTACCTTGGTCTCGATATAGATTTAGATTCTGGTAATGATGTTTTGACCAATATTGGTGCTTATTATCCTTTGCAATTAGAAAGAGAAAATGTAACTCCTGTAATGCGTACAGCGATGTGGGGAAATAAAGAAGACCGTTCACTTATTTGTGCAGGAACAGTACCTCAAGGCTCTAAAGTCAGGTTTTCACTCCCACCTGATTTTGATGCAATTGAGCAAGTAATTGAAGAATGTAAAGAAGTTAAAAAAGAACGTCAACAGGAAGCTGATGCGCTTATCATGTTTTCATGTATTAGCCGTCATTTATCCTTTGGCATTTTAATGACTGAAGAAATTGAGCAGGTCAAACAAGTTTGGGAGGCTCCAATGGTAGGTTTTTTTAGCTATGGAGAATTTGGAAAATCAAAAACTGGAAAGCACGAATTTCACAATAACACGTGTTGTGTGGTGGCTTTAAAAGAAAAATAGATTCAGATTAATTAATTGACATCAATGATATCAAAAACAATAAAAGCAAATTCTACCGATGCCATTATCAAAGAAATTGACAAGGCTATATCAGATGGATTTAAACCA
>CAZRDG010000296.1:0-3206 GCA_964598775.1 uncultured Lacinutrix sp. | reverse complement strand
CGAGATTAACTAAAACTGTCACTTTCTTCCCTATAACTTCTTCTGGTGAAAAACTTTCAGCAATACCTGAGACAATAGTTCTAGTATCTATTCCTGTATCCACTTTTAGCACCAATAACTTTTTGGTTTTTGGCATTTTTTCAGCTTCCAAAATTGTACCCACTCTAATATCAAGCTTAGAAAAATCTTCCCAAGTAATTTCGTCTTTTTGAGGTTCTACTTTTTTATTCGCCACTTCATTTGCTTTCTTACTAGCTTCTAATTTATCAAGTTGAGCTTGAATCTCTGTGTCTTCAATTTTAGCGAACAACAATTCTGCATTTCCTATTTTATGATTTGCTGGAAGTAGTTCTTTATTTGAGTTTACATCTTCCCATGTAGATTCCGCATCAAGTGCAGAATGACACAGAATCGATTTTAGTTTCATAGACGTAAAAGGCAAAAACGGCTCGCTCAAAATAGCTAAGGCCGATGCTATTTGTAATGCAACGTACATAATGGTTTGCACACGAGCTTCGTCTGCTTTAATTACTTTCCAAGGTTCTTCGTCAGCAAGATACTTATTACCAAGTCTGGCTAAATTCATAAGTTCCTGGCTTGCTTCTCTAAAACGATAGCGTTCAATAGAACTTGCAATCACTGCTGGGAATGCTTTTAAAGTTGTCAATGTTTCTTTATCAATAGCTGACAACTCATATGGCTTTGGTACAACACCATTATAATACTTATTTGTAAGTACGACTACTCTGTTGATAAAGTTTCCAAAAATAGCAACTAACTCATTATTATTTCTCGCTTGAAAATCTTTCCATGTAAAATCATTATCCTTAGTTTCAGGCGCATTAGCTGTTAAGGCATAACGCAATACATCTTGCTTATCTGGGAATTCTTGTAAATATTCATGTAACCAAACTGCCCAGTTTTTAGATGTTGACAGTTTGTTACCTTCTAAATTTAAAAACTCATTCGCAGGCACGTTATCTGGTAAAATGTAACTGCCTTCTGCTTTTAACATGGCTGGGAAAATGATACAATGAAATACAATATTATCTTTCCCAATAAAGTGTAACAACTTGGTGTTTTCATCTTTCCAATAAGGCTCCCAGTCCTTCCCTTCACGTGCAGCCCATTCTTTTGTTGCTGAAATGTAGCCAATTGGAGCATCAAACCAAACATATAACACTTTACCTTCGCCTCCTTCAACCGGAACAGGAATTCCCCAATCTAAATCTCGTGTTACTGCTCGAGGACGTAAGCCATCATCAATCCATGATTTACATTGTCCATACACATTAGACTTCCAATCTTTTTTATGTCCTTCAAGAATCCATTCTTTTAAAAAGGCTTCATGTTTATCTAAAGGTAAAAACCAATGTTTAGTTTCTTTTAATATTGGTGTTTTTCCTGTAATTGCTGATTTCGGATTAATTAAATCCGTTGCATTATGGCTGGTTCCGCAACTTTCACATTGATCTCCATAACTTTCTTCGTTACCACATTTTGGGCAGGTTCCAACTACAAAACGATCGGCCAAAAACTGGTTGGCTTCTTCGTCATAAAGTTGTTCAGTGACTTCTTCAATAAACTCTCCTTTATCATACAATGTCTTAAAAAATTCAGATGCTGTATCATGATGAATCTTAGCCGAAGTTCTGGAGTAATTATCAAAAGAAATTCCAAAATCTATGAACGACTGCTTGATAATGGCATGATATTTATCAACTATATCCTGAGGTGAAACGCCTTCCTTTTTTGCTTTTATTGTTATAGGAACACCATGCTCGTCACTACCACAAATAAAGGCTACATCTTGCCCTTGTAATCTTTGGTAGCGAGCATAAATATCTGCTGGCACGTAAACTCCTGCTAAATGACCAATATGTATTGGACCATTAGTATAGGGTAAAGCCGCAGTTATTGTATATCTTTTTGACATTAGTTTTTCTTTTGAAGGCACAAAAATACACAATTTGTCAACCTTTAAGAAACCAAATTAATTAGAACTTCGTTATATTTACAAAAAGCCTCTAAAATGATTTTTAAACGCATTATTCTTACCACAATTCTACTGACTTTTATTAGTCCTAGTTTAGTGAATGCTCAATCTTCAAATTCAACAGAATTACATACTAAAATGACCAATACTTTAATACAACCACCTCATTTGAAAGCTGGCGATACAGTTGCCATTGTTGCACCTTCTGGTGTTTTAAATGGTCGTGATAAAGAAGTTAATCAAGCTAAAGAATTATTGAAAAGTTGGGGCCTTAACGTGGTTGTTGGAGACCATGTGTTTAATAAAGCCAATCACTTTGCAGGAACAGATAATGAACGTGCTGAAGACTTTCAAAAGGCCTTAGACAATCCTAATATCAAAGCGATTTGGTGTGCAAGAGGTGGCTATGGCACTGTGAGAATGATTGATAAATTAGACTACACAAAATACAAAGACAATCCAAAATGGGTTATTGGTTATTCAGATATCACAGCCATTCACAATCAACTGAATATAGAAGGTAGTGAATCTATTCACGCCATGATGTGTACAAGCTTAACTGATGATTTATCTGAAATTGAAGAAACCCTAGAAACCTTTAGGTGTGCTGTATTTGGGAAGTCTCTAAACTACTCCATTGATGGTTCGTCATACAACAAAACTGGAAGTGCAACTGCTCCTCTTGTTGGCGGAAATTTAACTTTGTTACATACCATGTTAGGCTCAAAAACTAGTATTGACACCTCTCATAAAATTTTGTTTATTGAAGAAATTGGTGAATACAAATACCACATAGACAGGATGTTACAGAGCTTAAAACGTGCTGGCTATTTTGAAAATTTAAAAGGACTTGTTGTAGGTGATATGAGTAAAATGCGTAAAAACACAACACCTTGGGGAACGTCAATTGAGCAATTAATTCTGGATGCAGTTGCAGAATATAACTTTCCAATACTGTTTGATTTTCCAGCTGGTCACGAAGAAGACAATAGAGCTTTAATTTTAGGACGCACAATTAAAATGACAGTTGGAAAAGATAAATCTACAGTTGTTTTTGAAGAATAATTTTTAGCAACATTAAACTCAAAGGATGAGATCTCTACTATTTCAATAAATAGATGGCACAACACAACGAGCTTGGAAAAAAAGGTGAAAAACTTGCTGTCGATTATTTAGTCAAAAATAATTATGACATCATAGAGCGTAATTA
>CAZRDG010000295.1:0-3222 GCA_964598775.1 uncultured Lacinutrix sp. | reverse complement strand
TGGTAATTTTGCACGAGTTTTAGGAAAATACATAAGAGATGAAAACGTGATTTCTATTGAAGAAGCAGTTAGAAAATTAACCTCTTTACCAGCTTCAAATCTTAAAATCAATAAACGTGGTAGTCTTACAGAAGGTTATTTTGCCGATTTAGCCATTTTTAATCCTGATACCATTCAAGATCATGCAACGTTTGCTGAACCTCATCAATACTCAACAGGAATGGTTCATGTATTTGTAAACGGTGAGCAAGTACTAAAAGATGGCGAACATACTGGAGCAACTCCTGGACAGGTTGTGAGAGGTCCTGGTTATAAAGATTGATTTCAATTAATTAACAGTATTTTACAAATCATACGATTTTAAAATCAGTATCTTATTTGCTCTAAACTAAAGCAAAATGAAATTATTTTTTAAAACCACTTCAGCATTATTAGTGTTGGCAATGTTTATGTCAAGCTTTAAGGCTGACAGAGTAGATACAAGACCACTAACTGTAGAATCTAATCACTCAACTGTTCAATTTATAGTTCCAATTTCAAATGGAATAACAAGAGTCACTGGGAAGTTCAATGATTATACAATTGACATAGATTATAATGATGATGATTTCTCACAATCAACTATATCTTCAACCATAAAAGTTGAAAGCATAGACACTGGAATTGATGCTCGTGATGATCATTTAAGAACAGCTGATTTCTTTGATGTCGAACAGTTTCCAGAAATCACTTTTATCAGTGAGGATATTATTCAAAAGGAGGATTTCTACATGGTTAAAGGTCAATTCACAATGCATGGTGTTAAGAAAACCATTGAATTTCCATTAAAAATTACTGGCAAGGATGGTGAAAATACCATTGGATTTTCTTCAAGACTAACACTTAATCGTGTTGATTATGGTGTTGGATCCGATTTTAAGCATACTTCAATGGATAATTTTCTAAGTGAAGATATTCATGTTGAAATTGACTTTTGGACTAAAAAGAAAAAGAAAACCGAATAAATGACTATTGATATTTACCAAATTGATGCCTTTACAAATAAACTATTTGGAGGTAATCCAGCAGCAGTTTGTCCTTTAACAGAATGGCTTCCGGATGAAACATTATTAAACATTGCTAAGGAGAATAATTTGGCTGAAACAGCCTATTTTATTCATAAAAAGGATAATAGATTTCATTTACGTTGGTTTACTCCAGAAATAGAAATGGATCTTTGTGGTCATGCCACTTTAGCATCTGCTTTTGTAATTCTTAACTGTCTCGATTATGATTTTGAATCCATTATCTTTGAAACTATGAGTGGCGACTTAATAGTATCCAGAAATGGCGACTGTTTAGAAATGGATTTTCCTTCACGACCTCCAAAACCTTCAGAATTACCTCAAATCATAAAAACATCGTTAAGTAAACAACCTAGTGAAATATACAAAGCAAGAGATTATGTATTGGTATATGACTCAGAAGATGATATCAAAAATTTAAATGTAAGCGCTTCCATTTTGGAAGACATTAACATAGATCCTGGAGGAATTATTGTGACTGCAAAAGGTAATCACTCTGACTTTGTATCTCGTTTTTTTACACCAGGAGCAGCTGTTTTTGAAGATCCTGTAACAGGTTCTGCGCATTGTACCTTAGTTCCTTTTTGGGCAGAAAGGTTAGGTAAAAATAAGTTGCATGCCTTTCAAATTTCAGAACGCAAAGGAGAACTGATTTGTAAATTAGTAAAAGATCGTGTTTTTATTAAAGGAAATGCAGTAAAATATCTTCAAGGAACGATTGAAATTTAATTCACAGGGAAATCAAAATACGTGTCCGGAAAAGGTTCACCTCTTAGCGTAAAGTGCCACCATTCTTTGGTATAAAATCGAAAACCATGTTTCAACATAATGGTTTGTAACAGCATTCTATTTGCTCGTTGTTGAGCAGTTAAGTCGTTATTGGCAATCCACGATTCTGGTCCAAAAAAATCATAAGGACTTCCCATATCAAGAGGCTCACAAGTATTAACATCAACCAAAGTAATATCCATAGTACTACCTCTACTATGTCCTGATTGCGAAGAAATATAACCCTCTTGAAACAAATGTTGCTTTTTTACTTTTGGGTAAAATGCACTTTTATTAATAGTGTCTTTTAAATCGCGAGCCCAACGTACAAAATGATTGACAGCTGTTTGTGGTCTGTAGCTATCATAAATCATAATAGATAAGTTGTATTGCTTCAATTCTTCTTGTACATGTTTTAAAGCTTCTGCGGCTTGAACGGTTAAAATGGCCACTTCCCTTTTATAACTATCTACAGGTTTTCCTAAAAAATTATTATTGGAAAAATAACGAAGTTCAACTTTAATTGTTGGAATCACATCTTCAACATACACAAAACCTTTAGGCAATTGTGCTGATACAATTCCGAAACAAAACAGCAGCAAAAAAGTAAATTTTATATTCATCTTAAAGCTATTAACGCTAATTTAGAGAAATAATTTTTAACATGACTAAAGGGTTTGATTTAAAATTAAAAGATGCTGATGTTTGGTATTATCCCAGTTTTTTTTCTAGAGAAGAAAGCGAATATTATTTCAAACAATTATTAAAAACAACCTTATGGCAACAAGATGATATCATTGTCTTTGGAAAAACCTATAGGCAACCACGACTAACTGCTTTGTATGCTAATAACGAAAAGTCGTATTCCTATTCAAACATAACCATGTATCCTCATCTTTTTACAGATGAACTAATTGACATAAAAAATAAGATTGAAACTGTAACTGACAAAAACTTCACGACGTGTTTACTAAATCTCTATCGTAATGGACAAGACAGTAATGGTTGGCATGCAGATAATGAGAAAGAGCTTGGTAAAAACCCTGTAATTGCATCTGTTAGCTTCGGAGCAAAAAGGATGTTTCATTTTAAACACAGATATGATAAGAATTTAAAACATAAACTTGTTTTAGAGACTGGAAGTTTATTAGTCATGAAAGGTGAAACCCAACATTATTGGTTACATCAAATACCTAAAACCAAAAAGAAAGTAGAAGCGCGAATTAATTTAACTTTCAGAATAATAAAATAAAAAGCCGAGTTCCCTCAAACTCGGCTTTTCTCAATTTGCTTTTTTTATTATGCAGTAGATTTAGGGTCTCTAATTCCAAAACATAATGCAAATATTAATTAATTAATCCATTGAACTAAAAACTAAATTTTAGTACAC
>CAZRDG010000294.1:0-3227 GCA_964598775.1 uncultured Lacinutrix sp. | reverse complement strand
CGGTTGAGTCGGATTGGTCTTCAGCGTCATACTTTTATAGCATTGTTGCTTTAAGTGAGATTGGAACAGAAATAACCTTATCATCTTATAAAATGAAATCTTTGCAAGGCGATTCAGTTTTGGCAACTATTTATAAGGATTTTGGGGTAGAAACTGTTTTTAAAGACAATTCAATTATTATTTCTAAAATAGCAAACTGTAGACAGAATATTATAAATTGTAACCTAATAAAAGCTCCAGATATTGCTCAAACTATTGCAGTTACATGCTTAGGTTTAGGTGTTAATTGTCATTTGGAAGGATTACATACCTTAAAAATAAAAGAAACAGATAGGTTGCTAGCCTTAAAAAATGAAATTGAAAAATTTGGCACTCCAGTTACTATATCAGAAGATAGCTTAACCCTAAATAATGTGGAAAAACTTAAGGATAATATAACTGTTGAAACGTACAAAGACCACAGAATGGCTATGGCTTTTGCACCTTTAGGATTAAAGACCAATTTAACTATTAACCAAGCTGATGTGGTATCAAAATCCTATCCTGATTTTTGGAAAGATTTGGCGCAAATAGGGTTTATTATCGAAGAAAATTAAAATAACCTTCAATTTACTTGACAACGCCTATCCTCAGATTGTATATTTGCAACCTTGTAAAAATGAACACTAAACAGAAATAGATGTATCATTCATAACTATTTGATTATTCAAATTATAATAGTTTAAAATGAATGTTACGTTTGACCTTTTAAAAACAATATAAAAAACAAATGAAATTATCTCACTTTCACTTTGATCTCCCAGAAGAATTATTAGCAGAATACCCATCAGAACATAGAGATGAAGCAAGATTAATGGTTTTAGACAGAAAAAATCAAACCATAGAACACAAACAGTTTAAAGATCTAATCGATTATTTTGACGAAGATGATGTTTTAATTCTAAACAATACGAAAGTATTTCCTGCTCGTCTTTATGGTAATAAAGAAAAAACTGGAGCTCGTATTGAAGTGTTTTTGTTAAGAGAACTTAATGCTGAACAACGTCTTTGGGATGTGTTAGTTGATCCTGCTCGTAAAATAAGAATAGGTAACAAATTATATTTTGGAGATGACGATTTATTAGTAGCAGAAGTTATTGATAATACAACTTCAAGAGGTAGAACATTACGTTTTTTATGTGATGGATCCTACCATGCATGCAGAAAAAAACTAACTGAACTTGGTGAAACACCATTGCCAAAATACATCAAAAGAGCAGTGGAGCCTGAAGATGAAGATAGGTACCAAACTATTTTTGCAAAAAATGAAGGTGCAGTAGCTGCTCCAACAGCTGGATTACATTTCTCAAAACACCTATTAAAACGTCTTGAAATAAAAGGAATCAATTTTGCAGAAGTTACGCTTCATGTTGGATTAGGAACTTTCAATCCGGTTGAGGTTGAAGATTTATCTAAGCACAAAATGGATAGCGAGGAAATTACTATTGATAGATTTGCAACACACACTATCAATACAGCTTTGAAAAACAAAAAACGTATTTGTGCAGTTGGTACTACTGCCATGAGAGCAATTGAAAGTTCAGTGTCTTCTAGTGGAACATTAAATGAATATGAAGGATGGACCAATAAGTTTATTTTTCCTCCATATGAATTTAGTATTGCAAACTGTATGATTACTAATTTTCATACACCAAAATCAACTTTATTAATGATGGCATCGGCTTTTGCTGGACATGACTTTATTAAGAAAGCTTATGATGAGGCCATTAAAGAAGGCTATAAGTTTTACAGTTATGGCGATGCCATGTTAATCATATAAAACATAAGCCTCGATTTTTCGAGGCTTTTTTATCTTATTAATGTCAACACAAAAAAAGGATATTCGAGCATTAACAAAAGAACAGTTGAGAGACTTTTTTGTTAAACAAGGAGACAAAGCATTTCGTGGCAACCAAGTCTATGAATGGTTATGGCAGAAATCTGCACATAATTTCGATGATATGACAAATATCTCATTGGCTACTCGTACCATGTTGGAAAACCATTTCGTGATTAATCATATTAAAGTTGATACATTGCAGCGCAGTTCAGACGGAACGGTTAAAAATGCCGTGAAACTTCACGATGGATTAATTGTTGAATCTGTATTAATACCAACAAAATCAAGAACCACTGCTTGTGTGTCCTCACAAGTTGGGTGTTCCTTAGATTGTAAGTTTTGTGCAACAGCTCGATTAAAGCGCATGAGAAACTTAAATCCGGACGAAATATATGATCAAGTTGTTGCTATAGATAAAGAAAGTAGATTGTATTTTGATAGGCCACTATCTAATATCGTTTTTATGGGAATGGGAGAGCCTTTAATGAATTATAATAATGTACTTAAGGCAATTGATAAAATCACCTCTTCAGAAGGGTTAGGAATGTCTCCAAAGCGCATTGTGGTGTCAACGTCTGGAGTGCCAAAAATGATTAAAAAAATGGCTGATGATGAAGTGAAATTTAAACTAGCTGTATCATTGCACTCGGCCATCGATGAAGTAAGAACATCAATTATGCCATTTAACGCAACATTTCCTTTAATAGATTTAAGAGAGGCGCTTGAGTATTGGTATAAAAAAACGAAGAATAGAATTACTTATGAGTATGTCGTTTGGGACGGTATAAATGATAAAAAGAAAGATGTAGAAGCATTAATTCAGTTTTGCAAGTTCGCACCAAGTAAAGTCAATTTAATAGAGTATAACCCAATTGATGATGGTGAGTTTCAACAAGCAAATTCAAATGCGATTGACATGTATGTTTCGATGTTAGAAGCCAATCACATTACAGTCACAGTTAGACGCTCAAGAGGAAAAGACATTGATGCGGCCTGCGGACAATTGGCAAACAAAAGTTAATAAAAAAGCTGCCTTGGCAGCTTTTTTGTTTTTAAAACAACTTTATTGTTTAAGTATTCTTAAAGTTTTTTCACCATCACCAATTTTTATTTTGGCAATATAAACACCATCGCTCAATGATGTTAAGTTGATATCTTCATTAAAATTTGATAATGTTTCGCTAATCACATTTTGTCCTAAAAGATTATATATATTAATTGAATCTAGAACTAAAACGGAGGACTCTAATTTTAGAATGTCAGTCGTTTTATTATAGAAATGACTCAGCTGATTTTTTTCAAAATCATTTACTCCTAGAGTAAAATCAACTCCAACATCATCAATGTT
>CAZRDG010000293.1:0-3239 GCA_964598775.1 uncultured Lacinutrix sp. | reverse complement strand
TGCCACCTTCTTCCAGTAAATAACCACCAATACCAAGCACAGCGCGCTCAATGCGATCACCACCTTTATCTGTAAAAATGTAATATCCTGTTGAGCCTACATAACCTTCTCCCATATCGGTATATAAAGGGTCAAAATTACCTTCGCGATTGGTCACTATCCACATATCAATATTGTTTTCTCGCATAGCTTCTGGCAACACCAAGTCGAACTTGTCACTTCGCACTTGATTCAATTTGCGCCATCTTCGCATGGACTCTTGACTAAAGGTATTTATACTAATTATGAGGATGAGTAGAGTAAAAATATTTCTCATGTTTTAAACGTATTGGTTGGTTAATTTTAAAGTAATAAAGTTAGGCTATAATTATATATTATTCAAAGTATTGCATTTGTTTAAAGGAAAGAATTATCAACATTCTTAGTTGTTTCACTCAACTTTCTTACATTTATAACGTCAACTAACTAAAATTCTATGGAACAACTTAACCAGTTAACTGCAGCTTTTTCGAGTGCAGTTTGGGGATTACCTTTGCTTATTCTACTTATTGGAGGCGGATTATATTTACTTATTCGTTCTAAATTTGCTGCTTTTCAGTTATTAGGACATGCCATTCAAGTACTACGTGGTAAATATGATGATCCCAACGATCCTGGGCAAATTAGCCATTTTCAAGCTTTAACAACAGCCTTATCTTCAACCATTGGCATGGGTAATATTGCAGGAGTTGCTGTGGCGATTTCTATAGGAGGTCCAGGTGCTGTGTTTTGGATGTGGGTGAGTGCAGTGGTTGGTATGTCTACAAAGTTTTTCACCTGTACCTTAGCTATCATGTTTAGAGGTAAGGATAGTGCAGGAGAGTTGCAAGGTGGTCCTATGTACTTCATTATGGAAGGCTTAGGGAAATCATGGAAACCCTTAGCGGTCATGTTTAGTTTTTGTTGCATGATTGGTGCATTGCCTGTTTTTAATGTTAACCAATTAACACAAGCTATTAACGATATTTTATTGGCGCCTAATGGCATTGAAGTCGGATTTACATCAAACTTAATAATTGGATTGGTACTCGTGGGTATAACATCTATTGTCATTCTCGGAGGTTTAAATCGTATTAGTAAAACAGCGGCAAAGTTGGTACCATCCATGGTTTTATTATATTTTGTAGCGGTATTGATTATATTAGTTATAAATATAGATGTGGTACCTCAATATTTTGGACTGATATTCACTGATGCTTTTGCTGCCGATTATTTCCCTAAAGAGAATACCTTTTTAGGTGGTGTGATTGGTGCTTTAATTTTACATGGTATTAAGCGAGGTGCATTTTCTAATGAAGCTGGATTGGGAACAGCACCTTTGGCACATGGCGCTGCTAAAACAGACGAGCCAATTCGAGAAGGTTTGGTTGCCATGTTAGGTCCAGCCATTGATACCTTAGTGGTTTGTACGCTTACGGCTTTGGCTATTTTGGTCACTGGAGTTTGGGAAACGACGTCAGATAATGGTGTGAGCTTAACGGCCTCTGCTTTTGCTGAAGCGATGCCAGGTTTTGGCAAGTATTTGCTCTTGGTGTGTATTGCTGTATTTAGTATCTCGTCTTTATTCTCCTATTCGTATTATGGTTCAAAATGTATGTCCTTTTTAATCGGTGCCGATAAACAACATTACTATAATTATTTTTACATCCTAAGTATCATTTTAGGTGCAACTACTTCATTAAGTGCGATGATTAATTTAATTGATGGTGTATTTGCTCTTATGGCGATTCCAACGATGTTATCAACCATTTTATTAGCTCCAAAAGTGGTAAAAGAATTATCCGCTTATAAACAACGCTTAAAAGAAAATAGAGCATGACACCAGAAGACAAGGCCAAAGCCTATTGGAAAGAAAATATCAGATATGTGATCATCCTTTTGGCTATCTGGTTTGTGGTTTCTTATGGCGCAGGTATAATTTTTAAAGACGCTTTGAACAGCATCAGAATAGGAGGCTTTAAACTTGGTTTTTGGTTTGCCCAACAAGGTGCCATCTATGTGTTTGTTATTCTCATTTTTGTTTATGTACACCTTATGAATAAACTAGACAAAAAATATGGTTATGATGAGTAAGGCTTTGTTTGTTGAAGCCATTGACGTACAAAACTGGACGTATATTCTCGTTGGTGTGACCTTCGCTATCTATATAGGCATAGCCATTTGGTCTAGAGCGAGTTCAACCAAAGAATTTTATGTAGCTGGAGGAGGCGTGTCTCCTTGGGCTAATGGTATGGCGACAGCTGCCGATTGGATGAGCGCTGCCTCATTTATTGGAATGGCTGGCATCATTTCCTTTGCTGGTTACGATGGCGCTGTCTATTTAATGGGTTGGACAGGTGGTTACGTTCTACTTGCTTTATTATTAGCACCTTATCTCAGAAAGTTTGGTAAGTTTACTGTTCCAGATTTTATTGGCGATCGTTATTACTCGGACACAGCAAGAATAGTTGCTGTTATTTGTGCTTTGTTGGTCTCTTTCACGTATGTGGCAGGTCAAATGCGAGGCGTAGGTATTGTCTTTTCAAGATTCTTAGAAGTCGATATTAATACTGGTGTTATTATCGGAATGCTAATTGTATTGTTCTATGCCGTTTTAGGTGGTATGAAAGGCATTACTTATACGCAAGTGGCGCAGTATTGCGTCCTCATTTTTGCCTTTATGGTGCCAGCCATCTTTATTTCTATCCAAATGACAGGTAACCCGATTCCACAATTGGGTTTTGGAAGTGAATTGGCAGATGGTTCGGGGACTTACTTATTAGATAAACTGGATGGACTAAGCACAGAACTTGGTTTTGCCGAATATACCAATGGATCAAAATCATTAATTGATGTGTTTGCCATTACTTTAGCCTTAATGGTTGGTACTGCAGGACTTCCTCATGTGATTGTGAGGTTTTTTACTGTGAAACGTGTTAAGGATGCACGTAAATCGGCAGGAATAGCCTTATTGTTAATTGCTGTGCTTTATACCACAGCACCTGCTGTGGCTGTGTTTGCAAGAACTAATATGATTGAAACGGTGTCTAATCAACCTTATGCTGAGGTGCCTACATGGTTTAAGAAATGGGAAACTACAGGATTAATCACCTTTACTGATAAAAATAATGATGGACTCATACAGTATGTTGCTGACCCAGCTCAAAATGAATTGGTTATAGATCAGGATATTATGGTTTTGGCTAACCCTGAAATTGCCA
>CAZRDG010000292.1:0-3268 GCA_964598775.1 uncultured Lacinutrix sp. | reverse complement strand
CTCCTAGTTCACTTGCAGAATACGGATTTTTGGTAGCTAATATTGATGGTAGAAATGTAAGAGGTCGAGGTAAAAAATTGTTAGACCAACTCTACGGAAATCTTTGTATTGTTGAGATGGATGACTTTGCCGAAGGTATTAAATCACTTTACAATCGTCCTTATTTTGATAAGGATAATGTTGGTGTTTACGGAACGTCTTATGGAGGCACAACCGCTGCAACAAGTTTGTTGCGTTTTCCTGATGTATATCACGCTGCTGTTGCAAACTCTGCTGTAACTGATTGGAGAAATTATGACACCATTTACACAGAACGCTTTATGAACCTTATTACCAATAACAAAGCTGGTTATGATGCCTCTAACTTAATGACTTATGCAAAAGATTTACAAGGTGAATTGATGATTTATTTTGGAACAAGTGATAACAACGTGCATCCTTCAAACTCTTTGCAGCTTATAAAAGCTTTACAAGATGCTGGCAAAAGTTTTGAAGTGCAAGTTGGACCAGACAGAGGTCATACAGCAATGGACACCGATAGAATGATGGAGTTCTTTATTGAGCATTTGGTATTGAATTAACTAGAATATATAACTAAAAAAAGCGCTTTTTTTTATTCCGCATGCTTCCCATGAACTTCCAGGTAAACTTCATCAAAGTTTTTTCTTAAGTAAGCACGTAGTTTTTTGCGGTAATCTTCTTTAAGCCATTCCACAAAATTAAAGGTGCTTTTGCAGATGCATTTGGTGTAACGATGCACTCTAAAATCAATATCATCACCTAGCTTTTTAGCAAGGTCAATAGCATCATAAACATCTTCGCTATTCTCAATACATATTTTAGCATGTTGCTCAATAGAGCGTTCTAAAACCACTTTTGAAGATTCTCCATTTCGAATGGAGTTAACATAAGTTTCATTAATATCAAAAAATACCTCTTCAGAATTGGCAAACTCAGCTCTTAATTGGTCTGGCATTTCATAACGGAAATTACTCTCTAATTCTTCGTCACTCAAAATACCATCTAAATAATAACTCGGATTTTTGAAAATACGTTGCCAATCTAGATTATCTCCCCAAGGTCCAAAACGATGGAAGTTATTTCCTAAGTCAATGACTGTAAAGGTGTCTTTATTGCTTAAAATACGAGACCCTCTACCAATCATTTGGTAATAAAGAGTCAGTGATTTTGTAGCACGATTCAAGATAATGGATTGCACAGTAGGCTCATCAAAACCAGTAGTGAGTATACTAACCGAAGTCAAAATGGCATCAGGTGTTTCTTTAAACCATTTTAAAATTTGAGCACGATCTTTTTTAGAATGCGTATTATCTAAATGTCTAATAGGTAAACCAGCAGTTCTAAACACATCATAAACATATAACGAGGTGTTAATACCATTGTTGAAAATAAGTGTTTTCTTGCCTTTAGAATGTTCTTCATAGGCTGTCATCAATTTGCCAAGCATGTCATTATCTGTGTATAAATCTTCAGAAGATTTTACAGTATAATCACCATTGGCACCAACAACTAAAGAAGTAAGACCAACGTTGTATACAAATGTTTCAGCTTTAGCTAAAAACTTGTTTTCTATTAAAGATTCTATGGATTCACCTACAATAAGCTCATCATAATTATCAGTCATTGGTAACTCAATATTTGAACTTAAAGGCGTAGCTGTTACTCCAAGAATAAACGACTTATGAAAGAATTTAAAGAGTTTGGTAAATGAGTTGTAATGAGCTTCGTCAATAATAACAAGTCCAATATCAGAAATATCAAGAACATTATCGTTTAAACGATTGTTAAGAGTCTCCACCATTGCCACGAAGCAACTGTAGTCGTCTTGATCATCAAGTTTAGCTTTACTGTTAATGATTTTATTCACCACACCAAATTCTGTAAGCATCTTTGAAGTTTGCTTGCAAAGTTCTATTCGATGGGTCAAAACCAATACACGAGTTTTGTGATGTTTTAAGTATTGCCTAACAATTTCAGAGAAAATTACGGTTTTACCTCCACCTGTTGGCAGTTGGTAAAGCAAATGGTAATCGTCTGGTGAGTTCTCAAAACGTTCAAAAATCTGATCTATAGCTCCTTTCTGGTAACTATATAAATTTTTTCCTGTTGTTTTTTCTTCTAAATCTTGAACTCTCAAACGCATGCACAAATTATTTTGACATGCAAAAATACATCCTTTTATGAGTTTTTTTATTGATTTTAAAGATAAATATTAACGAGTTATCTACAATTGGTTAATCCATCCTAATTTTAACAATGATTGCCGAAATTAATGTGATCAATCCAATTATTATAAGCGAAAATTCAATATTAAAGAATTTGGTAATGATGATTGTTAAAATAGCACCAAAGGCATATCCTGAATCTCTCCAGAAACGAAATACACCAATACTTTGGGCTCTTTGTGAAGGGTTGGTGAAATCTGAAATAGCCGAAAGAAATGTTGGATATACAATGGCAGTTCCTAAGCCAAGCAAAACTGCTAAAGTGACAAACCATGTCATTGAATTTGCGTAAAACATTAAAACTAATGCTATGGCTTGTAAAAACATACCCAATGTAAGCATCATTTTTTTGTTGTAATGATCCGATAATTTACCTGTGACCAATTGACCAATACCCCAAACTGCAGGATAAATTGCAACGATAATAGCAACCTCCTTAATTGAAAAGGCTCTGTTTATCAGAATAATTGGTAAAACGCCCCAAATCATTCCATCATTTAAATTGTTTATAAAACCTGCTTGTGATATGGAACCTAAGTTATTGTTTGTCCATGTGGTCTCCTTAAAAATGTTTTTCAACAACTTGATGGAACTTGACTGTTCTTCAACGGTCACATGGTGAATGGTATCTTTAATAAAGACAATGGTTAGAAACAATCCAAGTCCTACAAAGGCAACTCCTTGATAAAAAGGATATGGACGAATACCATATTCTGAGGCAATCCAACCCGTAGAAAAAGCCACTAAAGCAATAGAGAAATAACCAAAAGATTCGTTAAGTCCCATGGCTAAGCCACGTTGATTTTTTCCAACCAAATCAATCTTCATTACGACAGTACTAGACCAAGTTAATCCCTGATTAATACCTAATAAAACATTTGCAAAAATCACCCAATTCCAGTGATTCGTATACATTAATATAAAAGGGATTGGTATTGCAATAACCCAACCTATTATGAGTAGATTTTTTCGTCCAATTCTATTGGCAAAAGTTCCAGTAAAATAGTTTGTTACGGCCTTTG
>CAZRDG010000291.1:0-3296 GCA_964598775.1 uncultured Lacinutrix sp. | reverse complement strand
GTCCATTATCAATCAACCAAATTCAGCTATATTATCTGTTGGAGCAATTGTGCAAAAACCAGTAGTAAAGAATGGTCAAGTAGTTCCTGGAAACACTATGAAGTTATCTATGGCATGTGATCACAGAACAGTTGATGGTGCTACTGGAGCTCAATTCCTTCAAACTTTAAAAGGCTATATTGAAAACCCTGTAACGATGTTACTCTAAATAGTTGTTAGATATAATAGTATTAATAAAACCTACCCTTTTGGGTAGGTTTTTTCTTTTATAGCTTTTTGTACATTTAAGGTTTAAACAAACCATAGATACATGTTGCTAAACAAACGGTTTTCTTCCTTTATTTTTTCTGTTTTGTTAGGCTCGACTTTTGGTTGCGTTTTTGCCCAAAAAGAGTGCGAGTGTAAAACTCCAGGATTAGATGAAAAAATCATAAGATTAAACACTACAGATTCAACAGAAGTTTTCAGGTTAGTACAGGAACTTAATAAATCTGAAGAAGCTGGTTGCAAGTTTCAGCAGTTAAATATAGAATTCAAATTTCTTTTAGCTAAAAGTCAATCAGACAAAGCTTTTACACTTATAAATGAACAAGAAAATTTGCTTAGTGATGAAGCTTGTGACGACAACTTATTATTTGATTTACTCTATAATAAAACCCTTTATTACAAAGCAATTAATGATTTTGAAAAACTTTCAGATTTTGCTTTTAAAGCACTAAAAGAAGCAGAACAACTTAAGGATGATGAAAAAGAAATTCAAGCTATTCAAGAAATTGTGTTTTTGTTTACTCGAATGAAGGAGAATGAAAAACGTTGGTATTACGTAAAACGTGCTGAGGGTATTATTTTAAATCAATCAGAATCAATCAAGTCCGTTTTGAACAAAAGGTGGTTGGCATATCAATATGAAAATGAGTACACTAAGACCGAAAGGCAGACATTAATAGATTCTGCGTTAGTGTTGCTTGACGATTCGAAAAAAAACGCTTTTAAATATAATCTATACAATGAGCTGGCATTAAACTATAGAGGCTTAGAAGCTTTGTCTTATCATAAAGGAGAATTAGAAAATGCCTTAATCTATATAGATTCGGCAATTTATTATGGTAAGAAAATTAAGGGAACAAATTTTCTAAGTGGTTTTTACTTATCAAAAGCTTGGGATCATTTTGATTTAAAACAATTTGAAGAAGCCGTTATTTGGATGGACAGCTCAATATATTATGATAAGGCAAATGATTTGGCAGGACATATGATGCTCTTATCTGAAGCCGCACAGATTTATGAAGGTTCTGGGAAGCTGGATAAAGCATACAATAGTTTTAAACAATACAGTAAATTAAAAGATAGTATTCTAAGTAAAGAACGGCTAGAAGTTGTTAATGAATTAGAAGCCAAGTACCAAACAGAGCTCAAAGATGCTCAAATAAAAAGACTAATTATTCTATTGGTCGTTTCTCTTTTAATATTAATTGTCATTCTGTTTGTTACAAAAATTATTCAGTTAAAACGAACAAGGATTAAAAATAAAGAATTAAAGCAAGCTTTTGATAAGCAATTGGTTTTAGAGAAAGAGCTATCAAATGTTCGCGATAATATTGCGCAGGATTTTCATGATGATTTGGGTAACAAACTCGCTAGAATATCATTGTTATCAAATTTAGTGGCAGATAATTTATCTGATAAAGAAGAAAACATAAAAAGTAAAATCAATCAAGTTAAACAAGATGCCAATAGCTTATTTGTTGGTACAAAGGATTTTGTGTTTTCTCTAAAATCCAATAGTGATTATTTGGAGGAAGTTGTTACATACTTATCTGATTTTGGTGAGGATTTATTTAAAAACACTTCAATTAAATTTGTATTGCAGAAAGAATTAAGAATCAATAAAAAACTACCTTATTATTGGAGCAAACAACTTATTTATATCTTTAAAGAAGTGATGACCAATGCACTAAAACATTCAAAATGTAGTGAGGTACTTTTAATTTTTAAATACCAAGATAACCAACTTAATATTCAATGTATTGACAATGGTATTGGGATTTCAGAGGAACAAATGCAATCATCAAATGGTATTGAAAACATGAAAACCAGAGCTTTTAAAATTAATGGAAAGTTAACAATTCAATCGAATGAAAAATCAGGAACTATTGTTGAGTTTTCGGGCAATACAACCCAATGAGGTAGGTTTTAAGTAGAGAACAATAGTTATGTTTGTAAACATATGAAACACAAAGTTGTTATTATAGAAGATAATATTCCATTGAGAGATGGTTTTGTTGAAGTAATTAGTAGGACTGAAAACTTTGAAGTGGTTGATGCGTATGACAATTGTGAAAATGCCATTGAACGAATTAAAGTTGATAAGGCCTCAATTTATTTAGTGGATATCGATTTACCTGGAATGAACGGTGTTGAAGGCACTAAACTTATTAAAAAAGTAATTACAAACGGTCATATTATCATGGTTACGGTTTACGAAAACTCATCTATGGTTTTTGACGCTTTATGTGCTGGAGCAACAGGTTATTTAACCAAAAATGTTTCACCAAATGCAATTGTTGACGCGCTAGAAGAGTTAGTAAGTGGCGGAGCACCAATGAGTATTAAAATAGCCAAAATGGTTGTCAGCTCGTTTCAAAAACAACCGAGTAAAATTGAGCTTTCCAAACGTGAAAAAGAAGTCTTGACTTTATTAGCTGACGGTAATAGCTATGATAGTATTGCAGAGCAACTTTTTATCAGTAAAAACACGATTAAATTCCATTTAAAAAATATCTACATTAAACTTCAAGTCAACTCCAATATTGAAGCAGTGCAAAAAGCAAATAAGGAAAATTTGCTTTAAACATTATCTAAACACCTTATTACCATTGCAATTCTACCCTTTTGGGTAGTACGTTACTTTCTTAACAAACATAACTTTACCCTAAACTTATAAACCTATTTATTATGAAAAAAAATTTACTCTTAGCTTTTTTTATTTCAGCATTTTTATTACAAGCTCAAGTAAGCTTGGTTAAAGATATTAATCCTACAGGCCATGGCATATTTCAAGGTCTTTTGGACGCTGAAGTAATAAATAATAAGCTCATTTTTAGTGCTTCTGATAATATAAACCAAAGAAATGTATGGATGTCTGATGGCACTTTAAATGGTACACAAATTTTACACCAAATAACCCCATCAGGAATTGATGGAAATGCTCAAAATTTTTATTACTCTGCTAGTCTTGGTAAAATCATTTTTTTAGGAAATAATGGAGCAAATAATACATTTAGCATTTTTACAAC
>CAZRDG010000290.1:0-3307 GCA_964598775.1 uncultured Lacinutrix sp. | reverse complement strand
TATAGTTGGTGATCCAGATGTTGAAGTTTCTAAGCTTGCAAAAATTGAAGAAGGTACAAAAGGGTCTTTAACTTTTTTAGCCAATCCTAAATACACACCATATATATATAGTACTAAATCATCCATTACAATTGTTAATCACGATTTTGAACCAGATAGCGAAATATTCACAACCTTAATAAAGGTTGAAGATGCTTATAAAGCTTTTTCAACTTTGCTACATTACTATAATCAAGTAAAAATGAACAAGGTTGGTATTGAACAACCAAGTGTTATCTCAGAAACTGCTACCTATGGAGAAAATCTATACTTGGGTGCCTTTTCATACATTGGAGATAATGTAAAAATAGGAGCTAACGTGAAAATTTACCCAAATTCATACATTGGAGACAATGTGAGTATTGGAAATAACGTTGTGATATTTTCGGGAGTTAAAATTTATTCGGATTGTATAATTGGCAATGATTGTGTAATTAATTCAACAGCTGTGATAGGCGCTGATGGTTTTGGTTTTACACCAAATGAAAAGGGAGAGTATAATAAAGTGCCTCAAACAGGAAATGTTATACTCGAAGATCATGTCGATATTGGAGCAGCAACAACTATAGATAGGGCCACATTGGGCTCTACCATCATAAGAAGAGGAGTAAAGCTAGATAACCAAATTCAAATCGCTCATAATGTTGAAATTGGAAAGAACACCGTAATAGCAGCTCAAACTGGAATTGCTGGTTCAACTAAAATTGGTGAAAATTGCCAAATTGGAGGACAAGTTGGTATTGTTGGACATATATCAATTGGCAATAATGTAAAAATACAAGCACAGTCTGGGATAGGTAGAAATGTAAAGGACAATGAGGTTTTACAAGGTTCACCAGCTTTATCATATGGTGATTATAACAAATCTTATGTATACTTTAAAAACCTTCCAAAAATTGTCAAACAATTAGAAAGTTTAGAAAAAAAAGAAAAAGCTAATGATAAGTAATGAATTTAAGCAAACTACAATTGCTAAAGAGGTTTCACTTATTGGCGTTGGTTTGCACACAGGAAAAAATGTAACTCTAACATTTAAACCAGCAGAAGCCAATGTTGGCTATGCATTTGTAAGAGTTGATCTTGAAGGACATCCTGTTATTGAGGCAGATGCAAGCTATGTCACAAATACGCAACGTGGCACATGTCTTGAAAAAAACGGAGTAACAATTCAAACGTGTGAACACGTATTGGCTGCTTTAGTTGGATTAGAAATTGACAACGTTTATTTGGAGCTTAATGCTTCCGAACCACCAATTATGGATGGATCCTCTAAGTTCTTTGTAGAAGCATTAGAATCTGCTGGAATTGTGGAATTAGATGCTAAGCGAGAAGAATATATCATTAAAGAGGTTATTTCTTATAAAGATGAAGATTCAGGAAGTGAAATTACAATCATTCCATCCGAAGATTACCAAGTTACTACGATGGTAGATTTTGGCACTAAAGTTTTAGGGACTCAAAATGCAACATTGAATAACTTATCAGAATTTAAAAAAGAAATCTCAGATTCGAGAACCTTTAGTTTTTTACATGAAATTGAAATGCTTCTTGAGAATGGACTAATAAAAGGAGGAGATTTAAACAATGCTATTGTTTATGTTGATAAAGAATTATCTCCTGCAACAATGGAACGATTAAAGGTTGCTTTTAAAAAAGACAATATTTCAGTAAAACCAAATGGCATATTAGATAATTTAACATTGCATCACCCTAATGAAGCAGCAAGGCATAAATTACTTGATGTAATTGGAGATTTAGCATTAATTGGTACACGAATAAAAGGAAAGGTTATTGCGAATAAACCTGGTCATTTTGTAAATACTCAATTTGCAAAAAAGCTACAAAAAATCATTAAAAATGAACGAAGAAATTACGTTCCTGATGTCGATTTGTTTGCTACTCCAGTTAAAGATATCAATCAAATAATGGAAATGCTTCCGCATAGACCACCTTTCTTACTAGTTGATAAAATACTTGAATTATCAGAGGTTCATGTTATTGGAATAAAGAACGTCACGATGAATGAACCATTTTTTGTTGGTCATTTTCCAGGTTCTCCAGTAATGCCTGGCGTATTGCAGATAGAAGCGATGGCTCAAACAGGTGGTATTTTAGTGTTAAGCACAGTTCCAGATCCTGAGAATTATTTAACGTATTTGCTAAAAATAGATAATGTACGTTATAAGCATCAGGTTGTCCCTGGTGACACATTAATTTTTAAACTAGATTTAATGCAACCCATAAGAAGAGGTCTTTGTCAAATGCAAGGTAGAGCATATGCCAATGGCAAGCTCGTTTCTGAAGCCGAAATTATGGCGCAAATAGTTAAAGTAAAATAATATATAAAATGAATCAACCACTTGCTTACGTTCATCCTGGAGCCAAAATTGCAAAAAATGTAGTCATAGAGCCTTTCACCACAATTCATAATAATGTTATTATTGGTGAAGGAACTTGGATTGGATCAAACGTTACTATTATGGAAGGCGCTCGAATAGGTAAAAATTGCAATATTTTTCCTGGAGCAGTAATTTCAGCAATTCCTCAAGATTTAAAATATAACGACGAAGACACTACAGTTGAAATTGGTAATAATGTTACCATTAGAGAATGTGTCACGATTAATCGTGGTACTGCAGATAAAATGAAAACTGTTATTGGAGACAATTGCTTAATCATGGCTTATTGTCACATTGCACATGATTGTTTTGTGGGTAATAATTGCATTTTTTCTAATAATAGTACTTTAGCAGGACATATAAATGTTGGTGATTATGTTGTATTAGCTGGAATGACAGCTGTGCATCAATTTTGTTCAATTGGAAATCATGCATTTGTTACTGGAGGTTCTTTGGTCAGAAAAGATGTTCCACCTTTTGTAAAGGCAGCAAGAGAGCCGTTGTCTTATGTTGGAATTAACTCTGTAGGATTGCGTAGAAGAGGGTTTTCAGCAGATAAAATCAGAGAGATTCAAAATATTTACAGATTACTTTATCAAAAAAATTATAATAACACCCAAGCTTCAGAAATTATAGAAGCCGAAATGGAAGCTACTCCTGAGCGTGATGAAATTCTTCAATTTATAAAGAATTCACATCGTGGAATCATGAAAGGCTACTTCAAATCAAATTAACAACCTAAAACAAACACCAAAAATGGCAACGACTTCAGATATAAGAAATGGATTATGCATTCGATACAATAATGATATTTATAAAATAATTGAATTTTTACATGTAAAACCAGGTAAAGGACCTGCTTTTGTGAG